>NZ_JBHUVA010000056.1:0-37497 GCF_042670805.1 Micromonospora sp. NPDC057141
CACCGTCTGGATCAACCCCACCGAACCCGCTACCGATCAACCGATGCCACAAACGGCGTAACACCCACTGGTCCCATCAGCCTTGACAAGTTCCGCGGCGCCGCGGCCCCGTTCCGTCGATCACAGCCTGCGAAAGCGCCGACACCAGCCTGGCCACCCGGTCGATACGCGCGGGCAACACCGCTGTGGAACTGGCTGATGCCCGGATCGCCGTGGTCGGTGCCGGCGCGCTCGGGTCTTTCGCCGCCGACATCCTGTTCCGCTCCGGCGTCCGCCGTCTCACCCTGATCGACGGTGAACGTCTGCGTCCCGGCAACGTCGTACGTCACCTCGCCGGCAGTAGCGACGTCGGGAAATACAAGGTCACCGCAGTCATGGACCGACTGGCGGCCACGGGTTTCGACCTTGGCGAGGTGGAGTGGCGGAACTGGGACCTCACCCGGCTGGGCGACGCCGCCGAGCTGGTCAAGACCCACAACGTGGTGCTTGACGCCACCGCCCACGCCGGTGCCAGCAGCCTGCTCGCGACGGCCGCTGACATCGTCGGCGTGTGGACCGGTCACACGGTCATCTCCGCCTGTGTACAACGCGAGGGCGACATCATCAGGGCTGACCGCTTCCCCCTGCGTCGCGCAGAACAACACCTACCGGCCCTGCCCAGCGAACCAGTCCCCCCAGGAGCACGGGAGGCCGGGTGCGGTGAACCTGTCTCGCGGACGCCACCAGCGGCGGTCATCGCCGCCGCCGAACTCGCCTGCCGGATGATCATCGACGAGGCGACCCACCAAAGCGCCCTGCCGGCGACTATGGCCGACGTGCGCCGACCCCAGCCTGATCCGCCCTTCGACCGGCTCGGTCTGCTCACATCGGATGCCGTTTCCGTCCCGGTGGCATTGTGACCGGCCCAGTTCCAGTGGTGATTCACTCCGACGCTCGTCAGACCATCAACGAAGCGGCCGGACGTGCCACACCGCTGGAGGCCGGCGGTCTGCTTCTTGGGTGGTGGGACAGCGACAGGGTGATCGTCCGTTCTGCCGTTGAGGTAGTGGATCCGGCCGCCTCCGACACCTCGTGGATCCGGCGCGAGGACCTTGCCCAGCAGGCCCTCGATCGGGCGATCGCCACTCTCGGGCACCCCTGGATGGGCTATGTCGGCGACTGGCACAGCCACCCTGCACCGTGTGGGGCAAGCGTGCAGGACCTTCAATCCATCCGAAGGGCGTCCCGTGCCTATCCCCAGCCACTGCTACTTGTCGTGTACCGCTGCGACGGCGTCCTTGACATACGAGCGGCTCGTCGTGGCAGGTCACAGATCGTTCTAGAGGTTACGGTCTGAAGTTATCGGGAGAGCGCCCCCGTTTACCCTCCGAAGACCATTTCTAGGCGTTGACCATAATGACAGGTTGTGATCGATGGCTGACCGCGTTCATGCAGGCCAAAGCTGGTTCTTGACGATCGACGACAGGGCCAGGGCATCGGTTGACTACCGTGCGTCGTCAATCCTGCATCACCGCGACGAGCCGTCGGAGGCCGGCGCGTTCCCGGCGGTTTTCGTGGGTGATCCACTCCTTGCCTTCGGCGGCGATGCCTTCCAGCACATGCAGGGTGCGCTCGAGGCCCGAGGCGTCGAGGGAGACCTGGGAGGCGATGCGGTCGTCGTCGCCGAGTTCCGGCATGCCTGGCCACTCACCAGTGATCGTCAGCTCGTCCCGGGGATCGTTCGTCAGCGTCAGGGAGAGCTTCTTCTCGCCGTTGCGGGCATCGACGACGTGTGCCGCCACGACCGAGTTGTACTGGTAGGTGAGGCGTTGTTGATCGCCGAATTCTGTGGTCTCGAAGTCGAGGGTGACCGTGACCTGGCGGACGCCGTCCTTGGTGAGCAGGAAGAGCAGCAGTTTGTAGCGTGAGTAGCGCCAGGGTCCTTTGCGGACCCGGGCGCGCTTGCACCCAGGCACGGGCGCCTCGATGAAGGCGTGCGCTATCACGTCCTGCGCGGCCAGGCGGTAGTGCCGCAGCGTGTCCTGGACCAGGATCTTGCGATCGCAGTCGAGCCAGTGCGCCATCTGGGCGTCGGTCGGCTTCGATTCCAACTTGCGCACCCATCTGTCGTACGCCGCGCGCCGGTCCTCATAGTCGTGCCGGACTCGGACCAAGTCGTCCCGGTAACGGTGGCGCTCGAGGAGGATCGCATGCCAACCCTGGGTGGCGACCCGAGCGCTGGCCACGATGCCGGCTGTCGCGATCGCCGTGGTGAACGGTGCTTCGACGAGGGCCTGCCATAGGAGCAGCGGCCCGGCAACCAGCAGGGCGAACACGGCCGCGCCGAAGGCGGTCCGCGTCGAGGGTGGCACTCGGCAGTTCTCGGGATCCGCCGCGAGCTCACCGCTGAGCCACAGCTGCTTGACGTCGCTGGCGAGGAATCCGACTAGCCAGGCGACGCGCTTGGCGTCGACCGCTTGCTCCCGGTACAGCTCGACCAACTCGTTGCGGAGGGACTGCCGGATGCCCGCCGTCTCTGCCAGCCACGTTTCCCGGGCCATGCCCTGCGGCAGGTAACGTCCGAAGTAGCGGTCGAACAGGGAGTCGATCGCTGAGGCGAACCGGTCGGACTGTCTGGGAGCACGCTGGGGGGTGAAGGTGAGACGCTGGCGGGCCACCCGGCGCCGATGCTGAGCCAGCCTGATCCTGAATCCCGCCCGCACCGCCACGACGACGGCTCCGAGAATCACCGTCAGGTAGCCGGCCGAGCGAAGCCACGAGTGGTCCCAGGCGTAGTTGACCACCCATAGGCCCGTGACGAGGAGCAGCGCCGAGCCGCCGAAGGCGCGCAGGAAGTCCGCCGCGTCGGTGCGGATCGGCGGCGGCGTGACCTCCCGGGGAGGGATCGGCTTGGGCTGGAAGAACTTCCAGACCCGCCCGGCCCGGTCGTTGGCCGTCCTGTCCCGCCGGGCGGCGGCGAACGTCTTCTGCCAGGTCCAGTCCTGGTGCGGGCCGGCCAGGAAAACCTCGAGATGGTTGAGGATGCTCTCCTGTAGGGGAGGGTTGAGCGATTCGAACTCCTTGACCACCACACCGATGGCGGCCGGGTCGGGAGTCTCCGCCGTGGTCTGCGGCAGCGAGCCCAGCAGCGAGCCGACGACATTGATGCCGCGGACCCAGGGATCCTCGGCGCGCCGCGCCGCCCAGCGGAGCACATGTGCCAACCGCGCGACTTCCTGGTCCGTCAGGCTCTGCACGGTACGACCGCTCAGCAGTGCCAGCGCCAGATAGAAGTAGGCGCGGGAGTTCTTGTAGCCCCGCGCGACCGCTTTCATGATCAGCTTTCTCGCCTCGGGTGGGGCGCTGATCTCCAGATAGCGGAGGCCGACCTCGAACTGCCGCTCAGGCGGGTCGTCGTCGCTGACGTGGTATCCCCCCTCGATGTGGACCTCCTGGGCCTGGAAACCCACCCGGGCCTCGCCGTCCGCGACATTGGTGAACGACCTCTCCTGCGGCCCGGCGCTCATGACAGTTCTCGCAGAGCCGCCATGAGCCCCGCGACCCGCGTGGCGAGGTCCGTCCAGTCCAGCAGCAGTCCGCGGAGCTTCCGCAGGGCCGTGGTTGCCCGACTGCGTGCCTCGTCGTCGGCCGGAGGCACGTCGGCGGCGGCGGCGTCCATCTCCTGCTCCGCCGCGCGGTACGTGACCGTGTCCACGTCACCCGCCTCATGGCACTTACGGAGCGAGGCACGCAAGTCTGCGAGCTGGTCGTGGAAGGTCTCCCGGCCGGAACCACCCGGCGCGCCGTAGACGGTCGCGTGGTGAACGGTATGCGCCTGAAATCCGACGTGAGCGTTGCCCTTGGCGACGTTTCTGACGGAGCCGGACATCAACGCATCACCTGCTTCTTTCCGAGGACGGCGAGGGGAGGAGCCGTACTGCGCCCCGAGCTCCTGGGCGAGCGCGAGGGCGAAGGCCGCGGCGTTGGCGGCGGCACGCGGCTGCCAGTTCTCGCCGTCAGTGTGGACCTTGGTCCCGTCTGCGCGGTCGCTGATGCCGCGCACGACGACGGCCGGCAGCGAGCGGTTCAGGTGGGCGGCCTGGGCGACCCCGGCAGACTCCATCTCCACCGCCAACGCGTCGTTGTAGTGATCACGAATGCGCGTCGCCTCGGGCGAGGACGCCGAGTCGAGGACGACCTCCCCAGCCGCGATCGGGCCGAACCGCACCCGGGGTACTCCTCCGGCGAGGCCCCGCGCCCAGCCCCGCTCCCGCTCAAGATGCCGGGCGAGCTGATCACAGGCATGGGGGATCTCCCACACGCGAGGTCGGGTGCGGAATGCGTCGCTCTCGCTGGTGCCGCCGTGATAGGCGTACACGTGGGTGGCCACGATGACGTCGCCAAGGCCGATGGAGGGCCAGAGCGCCCCGGCCACGCCGACGAAGATGACCGCTTCCGGATCGAACTCGGTCATGGCGCGTTCGGCGATGACGGCGGAGGGGTGGTTGCCCTTGCCGACAAGGCCGAGAATGATCTCACAGGAGCCTCCGGCCACGGTGCCACGCTCGAAGCGCGTGCCCATGGGATGTAGGTGCGGTTCGACTTTCGTGAGACGTTCGCGGACTGCGTTGTACTCGAGGTCGAGTGCGGTGAGCACGACCACAGGTCTGGTCATCTCTCGTCTCCTCCTGCGGCGACGGTCGAAGCCGTGCGGATCATGGGCGGGTAGAGGTTCTGGCACGGACCGGCGCGGTAGACGCGGGCCGGGCGGCCGGTGCCCGTGGCACGGGGCGGACCGGCGGGGACCACGAAGCCCTTCGTGCCCTGGACCTTGCGGTAGAAGTTGCGGGGGTCGAGCGGCGTGCCCCAGACGGCCTCGTAGACCTGCTGCAGCTCCGTGAGGGTGAAGACCTCGGGGCAGAAGGCGGTCGCGAGCCCCGTGTGCTCCAGCTTGGAACGAGCACGCTCCACCCCATCGACGACGATGCGTAGGTGGTCGAAGGCGAGTGGTACCCGCGCGGCGAGCACATCGTCGACCGGCGTCCACTCGGCGGCCGCGGCGTCGGTTCCGGCGATGGGCTCGGGAAGGCGCGGCACGACGGCGAGGTGAGCGACGGAGACTACCCGTCCACGAGGGTCACGGTCGGGGCCGCCGTATGTACCGAGCTGTTCCAAGTGCGGGATGTCGGTGAGTCCCGCCTCCTCCCGCAGCTCCCGGCGGGCGGCGCTGAGGATGTCCTCGCGTTCGTCGGCGAGGAACCCGCCAGGCAGCGCCGCCCGCCCAGCGAACGGCTCGACGCCGCGCCGCACGAGAAGCAGGTGCAGACGCCCCCCGCGCAGGGTGAGGATCACGAGATCGACGGTGAGCAGGATCCGGGGTGGTTCCCAGGTGTCATCGGGCACCGCCCGACCATAGCTTTTTGTCGGCCTGACAAGAAATCGTCCAAGGTGTCGTGTGGCCGACACTTGCAGTGACGTCCAGATCACCAAGAGGTGAGTCTGGCGGCGACATGGTCGGACGGGGCGGTAGCGCGATACGCCGCCGGGTTCTGCTCTGGTCTCGGGAGCCCTTCGACGAGCCCGAGGGGGCCGCGATGGAAATCAGGCGGCGTGACCAGCGCAGGCATAGGAAGTCGCAGCCATCATCCTTGATGCCCTCAGCATCGGCGAGACTCGCCGTCTTCAGAGGCTGGGCCCCTCGCCGGGTTCATCGCCGTGAAGATGCTGCTCGATCCGGGTTTGCTCGGTGTCCACGGCCCGGGGTCTCGCGAGTGCTTTAGCGACTGAATAGCCGCCACATCCGACAACCTCAGCCCGGTTAGCGCGCTCGGGGCGGCTTTGACGGGTCTGTGGCTGCGACGAGGACGGCTGTCCGGTGCTGGCTGTGACACCGCGTGCGATCGTGGTGTCGGGCCTGGCCTGGCGCAGCTTGCGACGGTCAGCCTCGTGGAAGCCGGGCAGGATCTTGCTGCCCGCCTCACCGGCCAAGGCGACGGTCTCCTCGCGCAGTTGTCCGGTGAACTTGAGCAGCGCTGCACCGTGTGGGCTGGCGGGGCCCGCCCTGATCCATCTGGGTCGGACGGCGCGGTCAGGGGGGCGCCGTTGCAGCGGGTCGGGTTCGCGCATGTCCCCGCGGCGCATGGCAAGGAGCGCGCCTTGATGCACAAGGGAGGCTAGGTCAGGCAGGCGGGCGGCGAGAGCGGCACCGGCGGACCGCCATGCTCGGCCGCCGCGTGACCGCAAGATCGTCTTCGGCTCCCGCCAGTCCCCGTTGGGTCGTAGCTGATCGCGCAGCCATCTCTCTGCGGCGGCGAGGACCGTAGGGCCGACACCGGATTCCGGGTTCCCCAATGTGTGTAGGTGCACGGAGGCTTGTGCTGCTCCACGCCAAACAGAGGCGAGGATTCCAGCGGTGGGGGTCCGATGGGTGCCAGGGTGGGCGGCTTGAATGAGGTAGTCGATCTCGTAGGTGAGGGCGAGTCCGGTCCGGAGAAGAACCTTGAGATCGTTGGCGGTGAGGTGCTGGTGATGCTGCACGAGCCAGGTGCGGGCGACATCGAGGGCACGAACACAATCTGTCGGCGAGGTGATTGACGCCCAGCGTTGCGCCGTGTCGGTCAGTGGCGGAGGTTGCAGGTCACGTAGCAGGCTATGAAGCGGCCTTTCGGAGGCGATGGCGTCCACGGTGTGAGGCAGCATCAGGCTCGTGGTCCGCGCGTCTGACGCTGCGGTCCGCACGATGAGCTGGTGACTTCCTGCGGCCACACCCTGATGGAGCCAAGCCGCCAGGCCATGGTCGACTTCGCCAGCCGCGCGGGCGAGCTGGGCCAGGCGCGGGAGGCTGCCAGCATAAAGGACGCCCGTCTGGATCGCAAAGCCTTCCGGCGTACGGGGGTGCCCGTTTGCCGGGTCGAACTGGGCGTAGAGAATGTCGCTCGCTACGCGGGCGGCTTCTGCGGCCTGTCGTAGCGCGGTAGGAATCGGGTGGTCTGTTGTCGGGGCGAGGGGAATCTCCAGAGTTGTGGTATGCGTGGCGTGCTGGAGCTCTCGGATGAGAACAGCATCGCTCCTGCGCGCCGAGAGACGCCTCACCTGGCGTTCAATCGCCCTGTACAGGTGGGTGCGCGCAATCGCCGCAGCAGCATGATCGGCGATGCCACCAGGGCGAGGATGTCGAAGGCTCACCTGCGCGGCGGCGATGGCAGCCGCCGCTCGATCGAGCTGCTGGCCGTAGGTCACGGGAGTTCCCGCAGGGCCCGGTCCAGGTGTTGTGCCGCAGACGACCAGGCGAGCCGTCGCCACGGGGGCGACGTGTCCTCACTGGCGGCGTCGGCGTAGAGGTCAGCGAGCTCTCGAAGTAGAGAGCGGATTGGTTCCCGCATCTCCTCTGCCACATCAGCGGTGAAGGCGCTGACGTCGACAGTCAAAGTCACTTCATCGGACAGGTCGCCCACCAGCCGATCGAGGCATTCGGCGACCGAGAGGCTAGCGAAAGTCCAACGGTCTGACACACTGGACAAGACATTGGCTCCTGACATCAGGATCTGCTGAGCGCCCAGAAGCGCTGATCGAGCCTCCATTCCGTCCGGATCCGGATTCTGGGTCAGGTGTCGCTGAAGATCGAGAATGAGATTCAGAGTCACACTGCCATCCATCCCTTGGGATTGCGAAAGGCCACAATAGCACGAATCCGCGCAGCGCAGATTCACTCCACAACCTGCAGGCAATTTCGCCGCCGCCGCGCTTTGCTCAACCGATCAGTCAGGCAAGCCGAGAGCGGCGATGATGCCGGAAACTGGAACGACGTAGCGTCGACCCACTCTTAGTATCCGAACCGGGAATTGGTCGAGGCGCGCCAACTCATAAGCTTTAGTGCGTCCGATCCCCATGATCGCTCCGGCTGTCACTATATCCGTTACGAGCCCCAGGCTCTGCACCTGCCTACTCGTCCACGCCCTCCTACTGTGAGCTTTCTGTGACGGCGCACCCAGATGATCGCCTTTGTCATCCATGACTCCACACCTCCATCACGGCCCACGCAGTTAATGCGCACGTCGGGAATGGCCATGTACCGCAACAGCACGAGTAGGTGGCCCCGCACCCACCCCCTAGGGCATCCTAGGAAAGAGGTGATCTTCGGGCCGCGGCGGTTCCGGCCTGTGCCGCACCGACGGTCGACGTGGCCCAGGTCGGCATATCGGACAGCGCCGGGTGCGCTATGCCCGTCAGTTCCTCGGAGAGTGCCCAGAGCCGTCGGGCGAGGCCCTGGTCGGCTGCTGTGGTTGTCAACCGGGCCGGTCCTGCTGGTCCTCGGGTGCAGCCGAGCCGAGTCGGCCCAACGTAGGAGCCGCTCGTGACGTCGGGACTCGTGGCGGCGTACACGGAGGGCATCGCCCCCTTGGCGGCGGATTGGGTGAGGATCGGGGCGAGGATCCGCAGCCCGGCCTCGGTCGCGCGGTGTCCGCGGGCTCGTGGGCCGGTGTAGGGCAAGTTGGTGTTCGACCAGCCGGGGTGGCAGGCCAGGCTCATCGCCAGGTGGACCGCGTGCTGGAGCCGTCGGTGCAATTCCTGGGTAAAGAGGATGTTCGCGAGCTTGCTGGCGGCGTAGGCGCGGTGCGGGTGGTAGTCACGAGGGTTCGGCCAACGTTCGATGTCGGTGATTGCTTGGCGATGCGCGAGGCTGGATACGGTGACGACCCTCCCCCGTGGTGCCTTGAGGATGTTGTCGAGCAGCAGCATGGTCAGCGCGTAGTGGCCGAGGTGGTTGACGCCGAACTGCATCTCGTAGCCGTCGTGGGTGGTCCAGCGCGGGGTCTTCATGATCCCTGCGTTGTTGATCAGGATGTCGATGCGGGGATGTCGTGTGGCGATCTGCTCGGCGGCGGCGTGGACGGAGGTGAGGCTGCCCAGGTCGAGGGTGACCTCGTCGATGGCTGCGGTGGGGTGGCGTGATCGGATGGCCTCGGCGGCGGCGCTCATGCGGCCGGGGTGTCGGCACGCCAGGACGATGGTGATGCCTCGGGCGGCGAGGGCGAGTGCGGTCTCGTAGCCGATGCCGCTGTTGGCGCCGGTGACGACGGCGGTCAACGGTGCTTGTGATGACATTCTGCGTCCTCTCGTACGAGACTTACTGGTCGAGCCGGCGGCGGGCCCTAGTGAAGCTGGACGGACGGGTGGGCTACCAGTCGCCGACGGCCTTGGCGCTGTTGTAGGTGCTCGGGTTGACGCTGATCCAGATGTAGAAGCGGGTGCCGTCCTTGACGTCGACGGCAAGGTTGCGCCATTGGCCGGCGGGGACATAGGTCCAGTAGTTGCAGGTCGCTCGGCCGGCGAAGACGACGCAGGCGTGGAATGGGCCGCTCTCCTTCCCGTCGCCCGTGTTGCGGATCTGGATGTCGCGGCACTGTGTGGTGGTGCGGTAGGTGCCCGATGTGGGGTGACTGAAGACCTCAACGCCGGTGTACTGGTCGAAGACGTCGGTCACGGACAGGGAGGCGCTGTACGGCGCGGAGCGGCATGCGCTGGCGTCAGCGGGCGACGCCGTGACGGTGAGGTCCGCAGCAAGGATGAGGAGCAGACTGGTGGCTGCGGTCATCAGCCGCCGGAGGAGCAGGGAGTAGCGCGGCTGGTCGACTTCAGCGGCGGATCGGTTGTGCGATGACACAATTCCTCCTGGTGAGGTTGCGCTAGGGGCCAGCTGGGAGGGCAGAGAGCTGGGGGCGGGGCGATGCCGGGTGCCGCAGTCCGCTGCCGGGGTCCGGGCGCGTCGGGCGACGTGGAAGGGTCATCTGTCGTCTTTCGCTGACGGGTTGGTGTGTGAGCGGCATCGGAAGACGGGCTCGGCGCAGGCACGAGCGAGGTAGGGGATGCCTTGCGTGTAGCCGGTGCCCGTCTGGTCGGTGCCGAGCATCCGCAGGGCGAGGCGATAGTGCGTTCGACGCCAGCGCCGTAGCGCCACGGTGAACTCGGCCATCGCAGTGACCAGTGCGGGTTGGGCGTGACCGGCTGCGTTGGCTGGGGCCAGCGCGTCGAGGGCATCGTCAACGCTCGCCTGGCCGCGGAGGATCAGGGCTCGGACGTCCGGCGTGGAGAGGTAGGCCGGGGAGTCGCGGCGGCTGGCATCGGGGGTACGACACAGCGACTCCACCAGCTTGTAGTGGCGCGATTGGATGGCGCTCGCGCCTTCGGTGTAGGGCCGGAAGCGGTGGAAGGCCTCCGGTTGGAGGGTTGCCGTCACCGACCAGAGTGGGGCGCTGTCGCGCAGCAGCGCGGCCGCCGCGGACATGCGCGTTGCCGCCAGGTGCAGGTGGCCGGCGCGCACGGCAGCGACGACCGCTCGGAGGTCCACCGCCAGCAGTGCGAAGGTCACCTCGAAGGTCTGCAGGACCCGGATAAACATCCACTCGTCGTGGATGGTCGAGACCGGGAGCATGGTGACTCGCAACGCCAGTCGTTCCTCGGCGGTGGTGTCCACCTCGACGGCGGCGACCGCCTGCTGTGCCATGGCCTCGGGTCCGCCGCCAGCGGTCGGGGCGATGAGGCTGAGCCTGTGCAGGGCGGGCATAGCCGCGCGTAGCGCGTGGCGTATCCGCTTGGCTGCCCTCGCTGGCTCGGGTCGCATCTGCGGCAGCGGCGCAGTGCTGTTGGCCGCGGTGAGTTCGAAGCGGATCAGGTCGGTCAACAGGTGTACGTGCAGCCGGTCCCGGTGGGCCAACAGCCGCGCTGCCGGCGCTGGTGCGTCGCCGATGTCGGGGAGCGGCAGCAGGTTCAGTCCCAGGTACGTCCGGTAGTCGTACCGGCCGTCGGCCTTGTCCAGCGCGGTGGCCAGGAAGGCAGCGAGACGTCGGCCCTGCGCACCGTTGCCCTCGGTCAGGCGGTCTCGCGCTGCGGCCAGCAGCCTCGTCCACTCATCGGGGACGAAGTGTTTGCCGTGGTGCTGGTAGG
Organism: Micromonospora sp. NPDC057141; assembly: GCF_042670805.1. NCBI lineage: Bacteria > Bacillati > Actinomycetota > Actinomycetes > Micromonosporales > Micromonosporaceae > Micromonospora > Micromonospora sp. NPDC057141. The sequence continues at coordinate 10,924 of NZ_JBHUVA010000056.1, forward strand.
CGTCCACCACCGCCGCGTATGGGAAGGTCGCCGCGGTGAGCCGGCGCTGGGCCAGCCATCGGTGCAGCGGCTCCGCGCTGGTCATCGCGTGGTCCCTGTCCGCCGGTGGGCCGGGGAGCCAGCCCGGTAGGCACCAACGGCCTCGCACAGGACGGCGATATCGTCGTCGGTGGTGTAGGCGTGCATCGCCAGGCGGACGACGCCATCGCGGGGCGCGACGATGACGCCCCGGTGTGCGAGCCACGCAGACATCCGCTCGGCCTGCGGCTCCACCAGGGCAAGGTGGGCGCCCTGGCCCTCCGGGTCGCTGGCGGGGCGTACGGTCTCGCCCTGGCCCGTCAGGCGTGCCGCTGCATCGACGATCAGTCGCTGGGTGTGTTGCCGCACCATGCCCTGGTCCAGCTTGTTGATCATGGACAGGGCGGCGACAGCGGTGTAGACGGCTGCCACCGACGGCGTGCCTGTCTCGAGGCGGCGCGCGTGCGGCGGGAAGTCGAGGGTGCTCGCGGCGTGGGCGTGCGGGTCGATGCGGCCGAACCATCCGGTGAGCGTCGGCGGAGGACCCTGCAGGTGGCGGACGTAGAGGAATGCCAGACCTGGCAGCCCGAGGAGGTACTTGCCGGTGCCGGCTGTCAGGTAGTCGCAGCGCAGCGCGTCTACGTCGACGGGCATCACGCCGGCGGCTTGGTAGGCGTCAACGAACACCTGCGCGCCGGCGGCGTGCGCGGCGTCGGCGATACGGGGGATGTCTGGGCGGATGCCGTCGCGGTAGGTGACGGCCGGCACCGACACCAGGGCGGTGCGGGTGGTGATCGCGCGCAGGTAGCCGCGGGTGGTGACCTGGCCGGTTTGGGTGTCGCACCAGCGTACCGAGGCTCCGCGGGGTTGTTGCCCCAGCCAGACGTGCGCGATGCCGGGGAACTCGGCGGTCGTGCAGACCACGTCGGGGCGCAGGCGCCAGCGGAGTCCGGCTACGGCCTGGTAGGCCGCAACGCAGGTGTTGGGTAGGACCGCCACCTGTTCGGCGGTGGCACCGATCAGGTCGGCGAAGCTTTGGCGCGCCTCGTGGAGGTGCTGTTCGTGCATCGTCCAGAAGGCGGGGCGGGCAAGGTCGTCGAGCATCGTCGCCAGGGCATGGTCCATGTCGATGCTGCGGGCGGCGATGCTGCATGCCGCCAGGTGAACGGTGTCGGCCAGCGCGGGGAATCGGTCCCGGATCGCCGTCACTGGTGGCGCGGTCGTGGTGGTCATCGCCGGTCCTGCCCGCCGTGGCGGCCGCGTGGGCTGGCTTCGGTCAGCTCGGTACGTGCCTCCCACAGCGTTGGGAAACGCCGGTGGGAGATGAGCTGGGCGAGGCTGTCAACCGGGGTGTTGCGGGTGCCGAGAACCCCGTGCCCGATGATTCGGGTAGCCACGCTGTAGTGCTCCGTCCGCCACAACGCGATCTGTTCGTCCAGCTCCACGAGGGCTTCGGCCAACCGGTACAGGGGATCCGACGGCTGCCCCTCCTGGTAGAGGACGATCGGCGTGGTTCCCAGCGATGCCAGAAGACGGCTGAAGGCGATGTCCAGCTCGGTGCTGGCGGCGCGCACCTCCCGCCACCCGGGCGACTCGAAGCCGGACCCGTTGCCGAGGGCGGTCCGGATGAGTGCGAACTGCGCCGGTTGAAAATGACGCAGCATGTGCAGCTGCTCGGTGATCAGGTGCAGGCTCAAGGCTGCCCGGCGTAGCACCAGCTCCGCCGCGCTGGGCTGGTCGGCGGCGATGTGGCCCAGGGCCCGCGCCAGGTGGGAACGTGCGAGCTTCAGCCACAGCTCGCTGCTCTGATGCACGATCTGGAACAGCAACTCGTCGGGGTGAACCCACTCCGAGGGGCACCGTTGCAGGGCGAGGAGCTCATCGGTGCGCATGTAGCGGGCGTAGTCGCTGGTGCCGGAACCAGGCAGAACAGCCGGCGGGGAGGTGCTAGTCACGGGTCAGCTCCCAGACAGGATCGGAGGAGACGAGCAGCGCCGCAATCTCGCGGCGCGGTGGCGGCCTCATCGCCGCAGGCCGGACAGGACGCTGTCCGCCAAGCGCGTGAGGTGATCGATCACGTCGTTCGGCACCGTGGCGGTCGGTTCCAGCGGCACGGCCGCGAGGGTGAGGTAGAGGTTCCCGTCGTAGGTCACCAGATGGGTCCCGGTCAGGTCGTCGACGTAGGTGTAGGCAGCGGCACCGGTTCCCTCGATGTCCACGATCGGACCGTCGCCCATCTGCACCTGCCGCAGGTTCTCGAACATCTCCCGGCCCGATCCGGTGCTGCCGACCTCAGCGATGGCGGAGACAACAAGGCCGTCTGCGAAGTGGCCGGCGGTGAGCGTGCAGCTCATCACCTGGGCTCCGCTCATCGTCCGGATCTGGTCCTGGGCGATGGTGACCTTGCCGAAAGCCTCCCGCAGTCGTGACTGGTCGAGCAGCGGACAGAGCTTGTCCTCTGCCTGGTAGGAACCGACGGCTGCGGTCGTCGGGGGTGCGTACGAGACGTCTGCAGACGCGCCACCGTCGGAGCCGGGTGAGTCGCTATGGCTGGACGAGGCCGACTGCGGGGACGTCGACGAGCACGCACTGACGATGAGCGTCAGCGAGGCCAGCGTCGACACAAGACGCCAGGACCGCGGCGGACACATTCGACGAACCAGTAAGGGGACGCGCATGACTCTCCCTGGGCGCAGGTGGTAGCGGGTGGCGGTCGCGCTTTCGGCAAGCCCGACTTCCGTTTCGCCTGTCGGGGGCAGAGCGACAAGCCCACCCGCAAGAAAGTGCGGTGAGCCGAATATCAGCAGCGCGGCCCTCCCCCGTTTCGGGGCCCCGCCATTGCGAGTTAACCAACCACGGCAGAGCGCCGAGTGTCCACGAATACAGCCAACAGTGGCCGCTTCAGCATTCGCACTCGACAGCGCCGACCCTCGCTCTGAGCTGTGCAAACGATCGGTCTCATGAAGATGGTTGCTTCATCCGAGCTGGCCCAGGGATCCCGTCCTCCGCTAGCGTCACCGGCACGACCAGCCCACCCGATCGGTGGGAGCTGGCGCGCCGAAGGCGCCAATCATTGAACGGGGAGGAACGCATTCATGAGTGCGTGGACGAAACGTGTATTGCCACGAGCGGCTGGCCCTGGCATCACAGCATTAGGCCTGTTGGTAACAGGAATGGCGTTGGCCACCCCGGCCGTCGCGCAGACCGGACAGCCCGACGCAGCTTCGATGGCGGTGACGACCGCGACGCCGAAACCATCGACAAACAGTGGAACCAGCTCACCCGAGCCGGCCGCGAGCTTCACCCTGACACCCTCGCGAACCGGCCCGCCGGATCCGGAACCCACCACCCCGCCGCCTGGCACGGAGCCAACTGCTCCACCTCCAGACCCGGAGCCCACCACTCCCCCGCCGAACCCCGAGCCCACGCCACCGCCAAAGCCGGAGCCGACCACCACCCGCCCCTCCCCGCCCTCTCAGCCCGGCACCTCGTCAACGCCACCAGAACCGACCGGCACTCGAACTCGGCCTCCCGCCGGCGACGACGCAGTTGCAGGAGGTCCCCCGCACGGGCCGTCCCTGCCGGTGACCGGCGCTTCCCTCACTGGCGTCATCGGCGTCGGCACCGGCGCACTACTCACCGGCATCGGGCTCTTCTTCGTCGGCCGTCGCAGGTCGGGCTGATCTGCCCGACGAGAGGACACCCCACCGCACCTTGAGGAGGTACACGGCGTGACGGATCAGCGCCCGGGCCAGGCGATCTGGCCACGCCCGCACGAGGAGGTGCCAACCACGGCGCCTGGTCGGGCGCCGGCCGTGCCCGCCGTGGACCCCTGGGCCACCGCCCGGGACAGGCGAGGGGCCGAAGCCCCGGAGGGTGCCCGCAGGGCTGGCGCTCGCAGTCGACATCGCCACGCCGTCCGGCTTACGGGAGCAGCGCTCGCGGCCGCACTCACCTTCGTGGCGGGGCTCTGGTGGTTCGATGAGGCTGACAGGGCCGGGCGTCTCGCCAACGATGCTCCCGCTCCGCTGTCTGATGGCTCGGAGAACCCGTTCCAGCAGCGTCAAGCTGCTCTCAACCGCGCTCACCTGACTGATCCGGCCATCGCCGACTTCGCCGCGCCGTGGCTGCCGGGCATCGCCGACTGCATCGGTGACACTTCGCCCAGCGGCCCGGCACCCGGAGCCGGCGAACGGAGCCGGGTCCGCTGCACCGCAGGGTTCGTCACCGTCTACTGGATTGTCTACCGCAGCCTGCTCGACCGAGACGCCGCCGAGGCGCGACTCCGCGCCCAGGCGAAGAACGCCCCGCTGCTCGCCCCTGGAGCGGGACCACCCGGCGAACTCTCCACTCCGGACGGCAGCGGAGTGCGATACGTCGAGTACGCCTACCCCGTGTCCTCCGACCTCCATGCCGGCCAGGTCGTTGCGGGCTTGTGGTGGACCGACCCGGCACAGCCCATCGCTGGGGTGATCCTGGCCTACTGGTCCGACTCCGGCTCCTGGGGGCCCATCCGTGCCCTATGGCAGCGGGCCGGCACCGGCGAACCGGTCGGCCCTTGATCGGGTGCAGGGCCGTATCGTCAAGCGCGCCTCGACAAGGGTGCCGCCCGACTACACCTTGCCCGACACGATACGCAAAGATGCATTCCGATTCACTCGCACGGATAGTCATGCGGCAACGGCTGACTGGCATCGATCCAGTGGCATGTTACGATCACACGTTTCAACGGACTTGTCCGCATCAGGCAGCGCGGGGGACGTGACATAGACGTGCAACTCGGACCAGCGACGGGCCTCCGGTCATTCAATACCCTACTTCTGGTCGCCCTCGCCTCCGCCTTCGCTTGGGGCGCAGTCAACGGAGGCTCTCTTCACTGGCCGGAAATAGCGATCTTTTCGTTGATCGTGGCGCTTGGCCATTGGTGCACCGCAACGCTCTCCCCGACCCACGCTCTTCGAGTCCATGCCGCTCCCGCGTGCATCCTCGTGACGATCATCGTGCTTGCCCCCGGAGACGCTCTGGTCGCAGTCGCAGTCGGCTCCGTAGTCGGTGCCTGCGCATTCGAGGCTCATCGGCCTACCTGGCGCAATCGCCTGTCCGGGTCGGGCATCACCCTTCTTGCTGCGGCTGCCGGCGTCGCTTCTCTTCATGTCGCCAATCTTGCAAGATCCACCACCTTTGGACAGTCGAGTCCCGTGCTGGCGGGTGCGGAGACCTCGCTCATCATCCTGGGGGCAGCCAGTGCATGGCTCGCGTTCGGCGTCGGGCTATGGCTACTGGAAAGCACAAGGGACGCCCTCGAATCCAACAGTCCGTGGTGGCCCGCAGCGCTCTCATCCTGGGGCCTTCGCCTCGCCTCGCACGTCGGCAATGGTGGCATCGCCGCCATTCTGATCCTGCTCGCGCTTGTGGTTCCGTGGTTCTGGGTGGCGCTCCCTTGCGCGCTGCTGGTTGCCTGGTTGGCATACCGCTATGTCAGCATGTTGGTGGCAGCGAGGCGAAGCTGGGAGCAGATCGCGACGATCCACGACGTGCTGCCCGATCGCGACCTGGGCGCTGTACTTCACACTGCCGCCCACGGCGCGCTACGGATCTTCGCCGCCACCGTCATCGAGGTGGAGCTGCACACTGTGACGGAGGGTCCCCGGCTGGTCCGAGTCGACGAACGTACCGTCTTCGACGGCTCGCCGGAGGACGCAGAAGCCGTTCCCGTCAGACCGGCGAAAGTCGTCAGGTTGGAGCGACCGGGCTTACAAGTTGGTGTCCGACTCTTCCGCGACAGGAACCGACAGCACCTCACGAGGCAAGAAGCACGAATGGCAAACGCCTTCACCGCGTCCCTCTTGACTGCGGTCGAAAACGCGCTGGCCTTCGAGCGAGTCGAGTATCGCGCCTACCACGACTCGCTCACCACCTTACCGAACCGCTGGAAGTTCATCGAGCACGTAGAGTCACTTCGGGAGAATTCCGCCGGAACGGCCATCGCCATACTCGACGTAGACAATTTCCGGCTCATCAACAGCGCACTCGGCCGCGCAGCCGCTGACGAAGTACTTCGCAAGATCGGCGACAGGCTCAGGCCACAGGGCGACGAGCGTCATTTGGCTGCCCGGATCGGCGGCGACTCCTTCGCTGTTGCCGTGAGCGGCCTCCCCGCAGACGACGCGCTAGCACATCTCGAAGGACTTCTCATCCGACTGCGTCGGACTATATCGATAGCAAGCCGCGATATCACGGTGCGGGCCAGCGCAGGAATAACCTACTGCACACGGGACGACACTGCGGCGGACTCACTCGAACGCGCCGACCGGGCATTGTGTCGAGCCAAGTCGCAGCCGTTCCAGCCACTGAGCTACTACATCGACGGCGAGCCCCAGAATGGCGACGAACGAGCCTGCGCACTGCTGAATGACCTGCCGGCGGCTCTGCAGACCGCACAGATCCGGACCGTGTACACGCCCGTAGTGGACCTGATGACCGGCTACCCGGTCGCCGTCGAGGCAGAGCCGGAGTGGATACACCCCCGCTACGGACGCATCCCGGAGTGGGAGTGGTCGGATCTGGCCAGGCGTAGCGGGCTGACCGCAGAGCTGACGGGAGTCGTTCTTCGGCAGGCTCTCGTCGCTGCGGAGACGTGGCGGGTGCTGGGCTTCGATATTCCCGTGGCCGTGCGGATTTCCGGGGAGGAGCTCTCCTTGGATCACCGGCTTCCCGGTCGGGTCTTCGGCCACCTCCTCGCGACTGGAGTACCCGCCGACCGCCTGATCCTAGAGGTCACCGAGGCCGATCCTCTCAGCGACGGATTTATCTTCGACGAGCTGGAGGCGGCCGGAGTGCTCATCGCCCTCAAGGAGTTCGGAACCGGGAGTTGCTCGCTGGTCACGTTGAGCAGGATCCCCTTCCACGGACTGATGATCGACAGGCGATTCACCTCAGAACTCGCCACCAGGGCTGCTGCAGTCGTGGTGAAGGCAGCCGTGGTTCTGGGTGGTGATCTCGGAATCAATGTCGCTGCGGCGGGACTCGAATCCCATGAGCAGCGCGTGCTACTCGCCAGCATGGGAATCAAGTTCGGCCAGGGGCGACTCGTCGGCGAGTCTGTGCCCCTGACCGACCTTCTCAAGGCACTCAACGAAGCCAGGGTGTCGGCTGAGGGCAAGCTTCTTGCGTCCCTGCCCAGCCATGACCTGGTGATCCCGATCCATGGTCGGCGAAGTGCGTAGGGACTGCACGACCGCCCGTCAGGGCGTAGACAGTGCGCAGTTTCGCCTTCTCGTGTAGTGCGGCACCTCCGACGATCGCTTAACGCTTCCGAGCGACGCCAGCCAACGCGCCGGACCTCACAGGGTCCGCGGCGAACCACTGCGGGTCGTCCGGACTGGGTCGCCACTCCGGCAGCCACACCAGACCAGGCGGCAGCATCTCGAAGTCTCCGAAGAACTTCTTGACCTCGTCGTAGTTCCTGGTGATGGGCTTCGGTGCCTCCAGCTCTGCAAACGCTGACTGAACCTCGCGAGCCTGGCTGGTCTCGAACGACTCAGTAGCTCCGTGGGTCAACACCAAGATGCTGCCGGGCGCGAGCCGTTCACGCAGCTTCGCCATGACGTCGAGAGGGTTGTCCTCGTCGGTCAGGTAGTGCAGCAGCGCCACCGCCAGCAGGACGACGGGGCGGCTGAGGTCGATGATCCGGTTCAGCTCCTCATCGGCAAGCACCGAGTCCGGGTTCCGGACATCGCCGATGACGGCCGTCGCATCAGGGTTTCCCCGCAGGATCTGCTGGCCGGTCATCACGGCCACCGGGTGGATGTCGACGTACGCGACGCGGGCGCCAGGCCTGATCGCCTGAGCGATCTCATGGACGTTACCGGTCGCAGGGATGCCGGACCCGATGTCGAGAAACTGGTCGAAACCCTCCTGAGCAAACTCGGCGACAGCCCGCCGCAGGAATGCGCGGGATGTCTTCGCGGCCTCCGCCATCGTCGGGACGATCTTGAGCGCCCTGGCGGCCAGCTCACGGTCAGCGGGAAGGTTGAACTCGCCGCCCAACAACGCGTCATACAGCCCAGCAGGCGTTGCCCGGCCCTTGTCCATGTTCATCCAGTTCGGCGGCCTCATGACGCTCCCAGTTCGATTGACCCTGTTCCCGCTCCCCTGCCTAACACATCGCTTGTCATCGCGGTTGCCCCACCAGACCTTTATGGTCGATTAGCGATATTTATACACTTCGTCGCCTTCTTGAAACTTGCCATGTCTTGGGGCCTCCCAGCTCCTCAGATTCCCGGCCTTTCGAGACAGGAGCGGTAGGCTCTTCCGAAGAATGCTTCGATGCGCAGGGGGAACAGAGTGGCCCTGGAGCGCTTGGCGGTAACGCGGCGCCTGCGACGCCTGGGCCTTCCCGCGCCGCCTCCGCCCTTCACCGCAGAGGTGTGGTGCGAGGCGATCGCCTCAACGATCAGGAGTCGGCCGCTTCAGGTCGTAACGCAGCCACTCGGCCCCGGCCTGCCCGCCGGCCTGCTGTTGCAGCGCGCGGGGTCGGACATCATCGTGGCGGACTCGACGGTGCCGGCAGTGATGCGGACCCACGCCATCCTGCACGAGCTGGCGCACCTGCTTCTCCAACACACCAGCGACGCCACTGTGTCAGTCGACCCCGAGGAGGAGCGGGAGGCGGAGATCGCCGCAGACGTTCTTGCTCTCCAACTGCGCAAGGCAAGTCAGCGCACCTCGTGGATGCGGGCTGGCGGACCGCGCGACTCTCGCCTTCGACGCGCCGAACTCGACCTGCACCTCACTTGGCTCTGGGTCACGATCCGGAGCCACGTGCCCGATATCTCACTGAGCGGCCCGGTGCGCGGCTACGAGGTAGCAGCTGACATTCACAACCACCGGGGACGCTACAGACGGCTGGTCGAGATCCACGACGGAATGCAGCACCTCAGGGGGTACTACTCGGTAGAGGTTCGACGTCGCGCGTTTGAGCGAGCCCTGCGGTACTCAATGGATCTTGAGGAGGCGAAACTGGTAGCCGAGGCCACGGAGCTGGGAGCTGCTCTCGCCCTGAAACGACGGAGCATCGTTCCGACGCACGCACAAGCTCCGATGGACGACTCACCGTCCGACATCGTGGACGCGGACCACGAGGCCGCTCGGCTGGCCAGGATCGCGAAGCTCCTCCACACCTCACCTCTCGTAGCGTCGGAGCTGGCACGGTTCGCCGCCACCTCCGCACGGCCGAAGGGAACAGGTCTTATGTCCCTGGCCCCGAATCAGTCGTCCGCGCCTGTTCCGGGTTTGCGAGGCCCGACCTAAGGACACGGTGCGGCTCCGGACGCGACAAGGGCCCGGAGCAGCGTCGGCAGCCCGCCGGCCAGCGGTTGCGATCCCTCCAGGGATGATGAGCGACCGGGACAAGGCCGAAGTCGAGGCGCAGATCAAGCGGCTGGTTGCGATCCCTCCAGGGGTGATGAGCGACGTCCAAGCGCACGCCCAGGCGGTGCTGGACCTGCTGTTGCGATCCCTCCAGGGGTGATGAGCGACCCCAACCTTAAGTCGCAGGTCAAACCCGCAATTCCCGGCCGGATCCGACGGAATTTTGCAGCGGTCCGACGGTTGTGCATCTGCACTGGTCAGAGCATTGGACCGGCCACCCCACCTGCCTTCCAAATCCGGGCGCTCGCGAGGGCCTGGAGGGTCGGTCGGCACATCCAGAATCTCTCGATCGGGCGACTCCCTCCTCCAGCTGCGCTGATTGACCCACACCCAGCGTTCTAGTTCAAGCTCCAGGACTCACGGCGACACTCAGTGCCCGAGCGGTCACCTTCGTTGCCCGCCTCCGTCCGAGGCGACGGTAACAGTCGCCTCTGCCCTCTCAGGGTAATGAGATTTCCTCATTGAGGTGGTAGCCAGTCAGCGAGAAGTGCATGATCCGAGTGCGTCCGGTGCACCTCGCTGCCGGATGGCGGCGTCGATGTCGTCGATGATCTCCTCGTGCAGTCGCAGCAGGCTGTCAGCCCGATCCGGCCACCCCAGACCGCACTGAACGGCTGCGGCCACCGCGTTATGTAGCAGCGTAGGCACGTCTCGCGGCAGCGTCGTGGCCCCTGTCCAGGAGTGCCTTGCGGCGAGCTGGTCCGCTGCGTCAGCCACTATGGCGTCGGGATCGGCGCCAGTGCCATGGGTGATCGGGGCTCGGTCGCGGGCTTCGTTGAGCAGCAGCAGAACCCGCGCCGACCCCGCGGCGGCCTTGCCGTCGGCCCTCGCCTCCTCGACCAACTTCTGCCGGAACTCTCCGTACTTGGCGCCTGGCCTTCCGCCGGTCTGCGTGGCGGCGACCGATGCTTCGAGAGCGTCAGCCGCGAGGACGAGCAGCCGGACCCGATCGCTGGGCGACGTGGCGTACGCAAGCGCGGCGTCGACGAGCCCCAGGCGTGCAGCAATGAGGCGTGTCGTCCAGGATGCCCGGTCGGAGGCAGCTACCGGGATCGTGCCTCGCAGTGGTCGGCGGCTGGCGAAGGTGGCGGCCAACTGCTGGGCCTTGTCGGAGACGGCTGGGTCGATGGCCGAAGCGGCCATGAGTCGCCAGGCCACGTCCAGTTCCAGGGTGCGAAGGGCATTCATTGCGGCGTTGAGCAGGGGAAGGCCGCCGCCGGTTAGGGCTGGCCACAGGTAGACCTCACCCGGATCGTCGTGGCTCGCGCGGTCGGGGGTCTGGCGGACGAAGAGGGGAAGTCCGTGCCGGGCGCCGATGCGACGCAAGGCGCGCAGCAGGGCGAGCATCACCGGCTTGATGCCGGTGGGTATGAGCAGCAGTGCTCCCGTCTCGCGAGTGAGCCGGCTCTCGATCGCCTGCTCGACGGCCTCCGCGTGGATGAGGGAAGTCTCGATTGCTTCGACCCATGCCTCACCCCTGCACTCACCGGTCGGCGCGTCCGGGATGCTGCCGATCAGCGCGGCGTCGGCGTCGGCGTACTGGCGGCTGCCGGCCCCGTCGTCGACACCGAAGATGACAGCTCGGAGCCGGGTGTCTTCCACGCCGAGGTGGTTCGACACTTGTGCGGGCAGGCCGTCGAGGAGTTGCTGCCCAACGGTCCGATTTTCCGCAGCGGGCCTGACCCCGGCAAGCCAGACGGCGAGGACGGTGTCGGCTGGGGTGACGGGCGGCTCGGGCAGCCCGGCTTCCAGCCAGCCGCCTTGGTCCGTGTTGTACCGGGACAGGTAGTCGCCGATGACCCGGGCGTCACGAGGGGCGGGTGGGCGCAGGTTGTGACTGCCCCTGCCGATGTTCTGCAGCGCATCGACTTCGGGCGTGTTCAGCCACTTGTAGGACGGCAAGTCCGTCGACGCGGAGAACAACGGGTCACGGCGGCTTTCGCGCTTGATCATGGCCAGCTTCCGCCCAAGAGTGGGACGGCGCCCGCGCCTCTCACACACGAGGAGCAGGTCCTCGGCCCAGGGATGGTCGCCTTTGTCGACGGCCAGGAGTTCCTCGTACCGGCGGGTGACGTAGCGGCGGACGGCGAGGCTGGCGGTGCCGTCACGGCGTACGACGGCATCGGCGAGGACCGCGCGCAGCGAGGCGCTGTCGCGGGCCTCGAAGCCGGCGCGGTGGCGGTCCGCAGCCTGGCGCACCAGGTCGTGCTGGGTGTCGGTGAGCGGGACGGCCGGCGGATCGGTGCGGGCGAGCTCGTCCAGGGCGGCGAACATGCGCCAGCGGACGAAGACGCCGGCGACGGGGTCGACGTCGAGCCGGTCGAGGGGGTTGACGATCTGGTACGCGGGCGGGTCGCTGGTGAGGACGAGGTGCCACGGCAGCCCGGCGTGGGACAGGGCGGTGAGTGTGCCCAGGGCCAGCGCCGTGGACCCGGAGCCCCAGGTGACGAGGGTCTGCCGGTACTGCGGTGCCTCGCCAAGGTGGGCGCTGAGCGCGTCGACCACCGACCTCTCGGTGAGCCCCGCGACGGGTAGCGCGGTGGCCGTCCGCACGGGGTAGGCGTCGTCGGCGACGGCGATCCGGTCGAGGACGTCGACGAGGGTACGGGCGATCGGCAACGTGTCCAGGGGGTGGGGTGGGGTCTGGTCGGTGCCGAGGACCACCACGTCCAGGTCCGGCGTGGCGTCGAGGTGGTCCAGGGCACCGAGCAGCGGGCTGGGCGCCGGGGTGCTGAAGGGCTCGTCCGGCCAGCCGTCTGTGGTGAGCAGCCGGCGGGCGACGCTGGCGCCGCCGGGAGCGGCCAGGGTGGTGCCGATCTCGGCGCGACGCGCCTCGACCCGTTGGGCGCGGGGCGTTTTCGCGCCGTCGTGGGGGCGGTCCGGGCTTGGGATGGGATGGGACCCGAGCAGGAGATCGGCTTCTCCCGCGACGTGTACCAGCAGGCGCATGGCCGCCATTGTGTACCAACGCGATCACCTTTCGTCACCGGGCATCACCGGGCGTGTCTACGCTGGCGGCATGCAGCCGGCGCAGGAGGAGGCCGCCTTCGAGGTGGTCAACCTGACCCCGCACGTCGTACGCCTGGTGGGCGACGAGGTGATCGTGGAGTTGGCTCCGGCTGGCCCTGCGGCGCGGGTGGTGTTGCAGCCGGACCGCGTGGACGGGGCGGTACGCGTTGGCCCGTTGGTGGTGCCGTTGAAGCGGACGGCCGCCTCGCCGCTGGTTCACGGGGTGCCGGAACGCAGGTCAGGGGTGCTGCTCATCGTCGCCCGAGCGGTGGCGGAGGCGCTGCCGGAGCGAGACGACCTCGTCTATCCGCATGACACGGTGCGCGACGAGCGCGGAGTCGTTGTCGGATGTCGGTCACTTGCCCGGCCGTTGGTTGCCGACGGCGCCTGACCTTCGGTGTGCTGGGCCCCCTCATCCCTTCGAACAACCCGACGGCCACCCCTGCCCTCCAATCCGCCAAGAGACTCGGCCTTTCAGATACTTTTGTAGTTGAGCTACTCGAATCAGTTGGGTAGCGTGCCGCTCGTGCACGTCTTCTCCGCCGGGATCCCGGCAGCCGAGGCCCGCCGCGCCGATGTGGTCGAGTCCCGGGTGGCCCGCAAGGTAGCCCCACTCTTCGGGCTGGGCGCCGACCTTCCGCCGTTCCGCCGCTCCTGGGTGTGTGACTACACGGCGCTCACCCTGGCCGAGATCGGCCGAGGCGCCCCGAGCCCGCACCGCGCTGAGCGGTCCAGGTTGGAGGCCAAGCTTCCCCGGGCCCACCCTGGTGAAGGCGAGGAGCCGGGCTGGGCTTGGTCCGGCCGGTCGGTGTGGTCGGCGCAGCCGGGCACGTTGCCCGGCGCGCTCACCAACGCGACGTTGAACCGGTACGGTCCCGACACCAAGGCGGCTGCGGTGCTGGCGGGTGCCAACCGACTGCTGCGGGATGCGACCGCCGCGGTGATGGCCGCGTGTCGGCACCTTGCCGCGACGGGCTGTGACGCCGAGGTTCGGCTGGCCGGGTGGGCCGGGCTGGTGCTGGAGGTCTATCGGGCACAGCCTGCTCTGGTGGTCGCGGCGGTGCAGGCCCGTCAGGTGCAGCGGTCGCTGTCGGCCCACTGGGGTACGCAGGTCGACCGGGCCGGGGTGACCGAAGCCGGTGCCCCGTCCGAGATCCACCCGACGGGTGGTCCGGTGGACCCCGACGGCGAGCTGGACGAGTCGGTCGCCCGCTGGCGACCCACCTCCTTCGACCTGGTTGACGCGACCCTGCCGGCGCTCGGTTTGGCCGATGATCCAGCAGCCGGCCCGGGTCTTGTCACCGTGGACGCGCTCGACGACATCGCCTCGGCGTGGTGTCAGCGGCTGCTCGGCATCGGCCGACCCGGGCGGGGGGTGGTGTGGCTGGACGAGGATGGCGGCGGGTCGCGGCGGGTGTATGCGATGGTGCGGGTGGGTGCCGTGGTGGCCCCGTTCGTGGCGGCCTCGCTGGGCGGCACGTCGGCCGCTACCCGGACGTCGCCACCGGTGCTGCCGGTGCTGCCCACCGACGACGCGCTGGCCGCCGCACCGTTGTTGCAGCGCCGCGCCCACCTGCTGCTGGCACACGTGGCGGTCAACTACCTGCGGTACCGCGACGAACTGCTGCGGGACTGGCCGGAGCTGCGGACACAGAGCCGCGAGCTGGTCTCCGCCGCCGTCGCACGGTGTGCTGCGGTCCTGGAGCATGACGATCCGGTGGCGCTGCAGTTGGCGGCGTATGCCGCGTACCTCGAGGTGTGGGATCCACCGCGGACCCGGACCCGCGCGGCGGACGCCGACGGGGCGGCCGGGCGGTCAGCGGCGGTGCAGCGGCTGATCGCTTCGCAGCAACGGGTCGTGGAGTCTTGGCGGTCCGGCCGGCTCGACCCCGGCGCGGCGGCCTACCTGCTGGAGATCGGCATCGTCGCCCTGCGTGATGCCGCCCGCCCGCCGGCCGGGGACAGCGCATTGGTGGACGTGTTCTCCTCGGCGCGTTCAACCGGCGAGGGTCCGGCACCCGCGGCGGTACGGAGCTGGTGGTCGGCGATCCTCGAGGCACGTGGCTTGGATCCGAAGGCCGATCTGGCGGCGCTGGCCGACTCCGTCAGCGACGCGCAGGTGTTCCACCTGCACCACTACGCGGCGTGGCTCGCCGCCAGTGGGCGACGGGCCGACCTGCGCCGGGCGCTGGCGATCCAGCAGCGGGTCGTCCCGGTACGCGCCGAGGTGGCCCGTCGCGAGCCGGCCGGGTTTGAGGCCAAGTCGGCGGCGGTCCGGAGCGGGCACGAACTGGCCGCCGAGATCGCCACCGAACTGGCTCTGGTCACTCCGGAACGGGAACGCGGGGCACGGACCCAGGTGTTGGAGGACGCTGTCGGGCACGCCCGCGCGGTGCTGGCTGATCCCAGCACGAGTGGGCTGCTGCGGTCGACGGGTCCGCTGCCGGCGATCCTGCGTACCGCAGGGGTCGTGGCGCGGGCCCTGTGCGTGGCCGCGTCCCACGGCGTGAGGGTGACCGCCGAGGACGGCGCCGCCGCGCTGGTGCTGCTCGACGCCGCGATCGACGCCGCGCGGTCTGGCGCCACCCGGCGCGGTGCCGCCGGCGACGAACCCGACGGCACGCGCCGAGACGGGGCCGCCCGCGAACCTGGCGAGACGCCGCCGGACGCGACGTGGCAGACCACGTCGAGCGACTGGCGCGCGCAGCTGGTCGACATCGCCGCCACCCGGCCGTCCCGGCACGGGTGACGGCGGGCACGGCTCACCCTCCCCCGGGACAGACGACGAGACAACGAGATGGACGGAGACCCCGGATGGGCGAGGCCACGGCCGGCCGGCACTGGGTACTGATCGAGACGGGTGGCAACCAGCGGTACATCTTCGGCAGCAACCGCCTGCGGCACGTCGTCGGCGCCTCCCAGCTGGTGCACGAGGTCGGCACCGAGTGGGTTCCCACGGCAATCGAGCAGCTCGCGTCACCCGCCGTGGAGGTCGTGATGACCGCCTCGGGCAAGGCACTGCTGCTGGTGGACTCGGCCGAGGCGGGCCGGGCGGTGATCCGGAAGGTCACGAGGCGGGCGTTGGTAGAGGCGCCGGGCCTGCTGGTGACGGGGGTGGTCGGCCCGGCGTTCGACCCGGCCGACTACGAGGCGCACGAGCAGGCCCGCGAGGACACGTACCGGTGCCACGCACGGGTGCGGGCCACTCGGCGTGACCCGCTGGTGCGGGACCGGGTGTTCCCGTGGCACCGGTTGTGTCGGGACAGCGGCCAGCCCGCCGCCCGTGAGGAGGTGTACGGCGAGGCGGAGGAGCCCGCTCCGGCCTCGGCCGGCGTGCTGGCCCGGTCCCGGGCGCGCGGCCGGGCGCGGGGGCGTCTGCGTGGTCAGCTCGGTGACCGTCTTGCCGCCGTCGTGCCGGTGCACCTGGATGAGCTGCGGCACAGCGGGTGGGTGGCGGTCGTCCACGCCGACGGAAACGGCGTCGGTGGTCTCTTCCACGGGTTCATCGAGCATGTGGCCCGCGTCGAGGGCACCGAGCGGGTGTCGTTGGCGACCCACGCCCGGTATCAGCACGCGGTGGCGACGGAGCTTGAGGCGGCGACGTGGAACGCCGTGCGGGACGCGATCACGACGCTGCTCGACGACGGGTCGGAGGACGACCTGCGGGAGCGGCTGCTGCCGGTCGTCATCGGTGGGGACGACGTGACGGTGGCGTGCGACGCCGCGCTGGCCGTGCCGTTCGTGCGGGCCTTCGCCGACGCGTTCGCCCGCCACACCGCCGCCCAGCCGGCGCTGTCGGCCATCGCCCGGGAAGCGACCGGTCATGCCGGCCTCACCGCCTCCGCCGGGATCGCGGTGGTGAAGTCGCACCATCCGTTCGCCACCGCGTACGAACTGGCCGAGGCGCTCACCGTCTCGGCGAAGCGGTTCAAGTTCGACGGCCGGTCCCTGGCCGCTTTCGACTTCCACGTGGCGCACACGTCCACGCTGCGGAGCCTCGCCACGTTGCGCGAGTACATCGACCGCGATGGCGAGGCGGTGGCTCGGCACGCCGGGCCGTACCTGCTCGGCCACGCCGAGGACCTGCCCGGTGCGCTGCATCAGCGCAGCGTCGAACTGCTCGACGAGGTCTGCGGGTGGCTCGGCCCCGGCGGGTGGCTGTCGGCCGCGCGGGCCCACGCCCTGCGTGAGGCCGCCGACCGCAGCCTGCCCGAGTACCGGCGTCAGCTGGCACTGCTTCTGGACCGTGTCGCCCACCCGGGCCACGCCCGCGACCTGCTGGACGTCCAGGCCGACGACACCGTTGATCCGGCGGGCCCGTTCCTGCGCCTGTTCGACGCGCTGCACCTGCGCGGACTACGCCTGGAATCTCCCACCCTGTCCCCCGCGAACGCCGGCCCGACCCATGACGGTGGTGCCCGATGACCCTGCCCGCGACCTTCGAGATCACCCTGGACTTCCTCAGCGACTGGCACGTCGGCACCGGTCAGGGCCGGTTGGGCACCGTCGACGCCGAGGTGCGCCGCGACGCCGACCGCCTGCCGGTCGTACCGGCCAAGACCCTCGTCGGCGTGTGGCGCGACGCCTGCGAGACGGTCGCCGCCACGTTCGACCAGGCCGCGGACCGGCCGCACGCGTGGCAGGAGTGGGTCACCTGGCTGTTCGGCTCCCAGGCTGCCCGGCCCGGGGACGGGACCGCCGCCGCCGGGCGCGCGCCGGTGCCGGCGGCGCTGCGGTTGACCCCGGCGCACGCTCCCGCCTGGCTGCGCAGGGGCGTGCGGAACCGGCCGGCTCTCGCCCAGGCCGCCGTCGTGCTGCGGCCCGGCGTGAGCATCGACGACGAGACCGGTACGGCCGCTGACCGGCTGCTGCGCGTCGAGGAGCGGGCCATCCGAGGGCTGCGGCTGACCTCCCAGGTCAGCCTTGCCATGGCCGGCGCGGTCGGCGGTGTCGCTGCGGACGATCCGACCGGCGAGGCTGGGACGCTTCCGGCGCCGGCGGAGTTGCTGCTGCGGGCCGGCGCACGACTGGTCGAGGGCGTCGGTGGGAAACGGAACCGGGGCAGTGGCCGGGTCGCGGTCCTGCTCCCCGGTGCGCGGGTGGACGACGCAGACCTGCACCCCGTAGTCACCGATCCGCGGCTTGCCGAGTTGCTGGCCGCCGGCGTGCCGGCGACGCCGCCGCCTCCGCCCGCACCGGCGGAGGCGGTGGAGATCTTTTCGTACGGTCGGCTGCACGCGAACAGGCGGGCCGTGCGGGTCGTCCTGCGGGTGGTCACCCCGGTGGTGGCCGCGCACGACGTGCTGGGCAACGTCATCTTCAGTCGTGACGCGATTCCCGGCACGGCCATGCTCGGCGCGATGATGCGCCGCGCCGAGCAGGTGACCGGTGAGGGCGTGCGTCGAGGCCCGGTCGGGCTGGGTGAGGTCAGCGTCGGCGATGCCGTGCCGGCCGTCGGCGACGCCGGTGATGCGGCGTCGGTGGTTCCCGCCCGGCCGGTGCCGACGGTGTGGCAGCGGGGCGACAAGGGGCGCGGCACCACCGTACGCAACACGCTGCGGGCGGAACCGGCACGCGGCGAGCGCGCCAAGGCCATGTCCGGGTGGATCGCGGCGGACGGTGACCGCTGGCGCCACGTCGAGGTAGCGATGGAGGTTTCCACCCACGCCGTGGTCGACGACGAGGCCCGCCGTCCCACCGTGGCCAGCGGTGGCGTCTACACCTACCTCGGCATCACCCCCGGCACGCTGCTGTGCAGCGACGTCGTGCTGCCGGCGGGAGTCCGGCTCCGACTGGACCGCGGGGAGCGGCTCCGGTTCGGCCGCTCCCGCAAGGACGACTTCGGCCTGGTCGAGGTCGTCGACGTGATCGACCCGCTGCCGGCACCGCCGGCTCCAAGCCCGGTCGAGGGCACGCTGCGGGTGTGGTGCGTCTCCGACGTGCTGCTGCGCGACGAGCGGCTGGCCCCCGACCCGTCGCCGCACGCCCTGGCCCGCGCCCTGTCGACCATGTTGGCCGAGGCGGCGGTCACCGTGCGGGAGGCGGAGACGGTGAGCGCGGCGACTCGGCGCGAGGGGTTCGGGGTCGCCTGGGGCCGGCCACGCCCGAGTCAGGTCGCGCTGCGGGCCGGCAGCGTCGTCACCCTGACCGTGACCGGCCTGATCCACGCGGACCGGCTGGCCGAGATCGAACGCGATGGCATCGGTGAACGCACCGCCGAGGGGTACGGCCGGGTCCGCTTCAACTCGCCGGAGTTGGCCGCCGAGCAGCCGGCGGTCGACTTCTTCCCCGCGTCCCCCATGTCCGGCACCTCGGCAGACCCGACGCCGGGCCCGGTGGACCAGCTCGAAGGTGAAGCCGAGCCGCATCCCGTGGAGATCAACGCCTGGCGGCGGGCCGTCCGGCAGGCCAGCGCCGGCCTGGCACCCCACGAGCTGGTCCCTGGGATCGACCGGCTCGCCGGAAACCGGGCGCAGCTCGGTTCGCTGCGCGCCCAGCTGGAACGGCTGACCATGCCGGGTGGGCGGGAGATGGTCCGCAACTGGCTGGAGGGGACCAGCGCGGTCCGGGCCCGGCGCGAGATGTGGACCAAGGATGTCCTCGCCGATCTCGCCGCGCTCCTGCTCGACGACCCGGACCGGGTCTGGAAGCAGCTCGGGTTGGCAGGCCCGCAGCCGCTCCTGGTGCTCGCCCCCGGCCGGGAGGACGTCATACGGCAGCGGCTGCACGCCGAGGCCCTGACGACGGTGCTCGGCGACGCGCTCCGGCGGCTCAGCCGCACCCCCGGCGGGGGCTCCCGCGCCTCGTCCACCGCTGGCTCCGACACCGACACGAGCACCACCACGCCGAAGGAGGCACGCTGATGGGCCAGTCCATCCGGACCCGCTTCGAGGTGCTCGGCACCCTCGCCTGCCTCGGGCCCGTCCACGTCGGCGGCTGGGACACCACCGCCGAGGCGAGCCTGACCATCGCCCGCGACGGCCTGGGCCGGCCGTGCCTGCCCGGCACCTCGATCGCCGGTGCGCTGCGCGCCTACCTCTCCGGCGTCGACCGGTTCCAGGCCGGCCACCCGGTGAAGGTGACGGATGCCCTGTTCGGTCTCACCCCGAGCAGCCGGGACGGGTCGCCGTCGTGGATCCGCGTGGACGACGCGCACCTGATCGGCGACGACGTCACGCCGGCGGTCCGCGACGGCGTCGGCATCGACCGCCGCTCGGCCAGCGCCGCCGCGAACTACCTCTACACCCGTCAGGTCCTGCCGGCCGGAACCAGGTTCGCACTGCGACTGGTCGCCGACACCCCGGCCGCCGACGCCCCGGGCTATCCCGGTGGATGGCCGGCGTTGGTGCGCGACGCCGTCGAGGCCCTCGTGGCGGGCCTGACGCAGGCGCGAGTGCCGATCGGGGCCGGCCGCGGTCGGGGCCTCGGTCGGGTGGCCCTGCGCGACGCCACGATCCGCAGCGCCGACCTGTCCGCCCCCGCCGGCCTGGTCGCCTGGCTCACCGGGGCGGCCCCGGCCAGACCACATCCGCCTGCCGAGGACACCTCGCCGCAGGAAGCTCCGTATGACGGCCGGCTGCGGATCGCCGTGGCCTGGCGGCCGGTCGGGCCGCTCCTGGTCCGCGACTCGCTGCCCGGCACCGTGGTCGACACGCTGCCGCTGACCGACACCACCGCCGACGGAACGGTGCGGCTGCTGCTGCCCGGCTCGTCGATCCGCGGTGCCGTGCGCGCGCACGCCGAGCGGATCGTTCGCACCCTGCAACGCCAGGACGCGCCGGCGGACTTCGGCGACGGCCTGCGCCTGCCACCACCCGGCGTCGACGTGCTGTTCGGATCCGCGCCCGCCGGCAGGCGCGACGACCAGGACCGGGACCGGCGGGGACGCCGAGGTGCCCTGGCCGTCGCCGACTGCCACAGCGTCGGGCAGGTGAGCACCCGCCAGTGGAACGACGTCGTCACCACCAGCCCCGGCCCCGTGCAACCTTCGGGCAAGCAAGAGCGTGAGGAACGCGAGGAACGCAACCTCCAGCGGGATCAAGCCCGGTCCGTCCTGCGCGGCCGGCTGGACGGGATCCACGACCACCTGCCGCTCGCGGTCAGCGACCACGTCGCCATCGACAGGTGGACCGGCGGGGCCAGTGACCACCGGCTGTTCAGCGTCCTCGACCCGGACGCCACCACGGCGTGGGAACCGATCCACCTCGACGTGGACGTCGCCCACCTCGACCGGCAGGACACACCCGAGCAACGGGCGTCGGCCATGCTGGCGTTGCCGCTACTGCTGCTCGTCCTACGGGACCTGCGCGACGGGTGGCTCAGCCTCGGCTACGGCGGAACCTGCGGCCGAGGACAGATCGAGGTCACCGAAGTGACCTTCCACGGTGCCGGGTTGAGCGGCGCGTGGCAGTCGCTCGCCGGCCGCTCCCTCGACTCCGTCCTGTCCGACCCGCCCCCGCAGATCGTCGAAGCGATGACCGGGTGGGCGACCACGTTCCAGGAGGAAGCAGCGTGACCAGCAGCCAGGGAGGCGCGGCGCTGCACGCCGTACGCGCCGTCGACCAGCTCACCGCGGCCGACGCGGTCGCCTGGTTCGCAAGCGACACGCCACCCGGTGGACGGGTGATCGGCTACGCCCTGTCCGCGCGGGCCGCCACCTGGCTGCGCGTCGGATCGGACAGAGCCGTGGAAACCACCGGGTCGCCCGGCGGCGTGCTCGCGGAGGCGTACGAGATGGTGCTGTTCGACGGCGAGCGGGAGCTGCGGTGGCTGCGCGCGCCGGACGGGCGCGGCACGGCCATCGCCGTCGGCGAGAATCCGGCGGACCTGCCGCCCGGCGACGACGTCACCGCCGACCCGCCGCCCAGGCGCGGGGACGAAACCCACACCCGGTTGCTCGCCGGCAGGCCTCATCCGCACGACCGGACGGGCTGGACCGTGCTGCGCAGCGAGCGGTACGCCGCCGCGCACCTGCCGATGGCGGCCATGGGCGGCGACGTGCTCGTCGTCGAGACCGTCGAGTACCTCGTCGAGGACGAACACGGCAACGTCGACGTCGCCGACACCCGCACGATCGGGCTGCAGGCCACGACCTCGGCGGCGGTACGGGTGGTGACCGCCGGGACCGGCACCGGCGCAGACCGGGAGAGGACGGCGTCATGAACGACCCGCAGGAGAAGCTGAAGAAGCCCGTCGCGGCGACGCTGACCAAGCTCGGCGACGTCCTGGAAGGCGTGATCAACAGCAGCGGAAAGGCCAAGGACGCCAAGCCGAAGAGGGTCGCCCGCAACGAGTGGGACGACGCGCTCGCCGCGCACGTGGCGACCATGGCCGACGGCGAGAGCGTCGACGTCGAGGTGACGATCAACCTCCGCGAGAACGGGAAGCGAACCGTCCGGCTGGCCGGTGTCGCCGCGCTCGCCGCGGTCGGGCACGACCCCGAGCGGGCCACCGCAGTCCAGGAAGGCGGGTTCGTCAACCCGTACACGTTCGTGCCGACCCTGCCGCGCAGCGACCAGAACGGCACGCGTCTGGCCGGCACCGGCCTGGACGACGCGCCGCCGCCCAGCCACGCCCTCCACGCCGACGGCCAGTGGAGCGGAATCCTGGCGCTGACGCTCACCACCGTCACCCCGCTGTTGCTGCCAGTCCCGGCAGCCACGCAGCCCAAGGACGGGGCAAGGGCCTTCGACGTGCGGGTGGACGCGGAGGGGCGGCCGTTGATCCACGGCGCGTCGTTGAAGGGGGCGCTGCGCAGCGCGTTCGAGACGGTCACCGCCAGCCGGTACGGGGTCTTCTTCGAGCATCACGACCGGCTGGCCTACCGCGTGCCGGCTGACGCCGCGCTCGACCTCACCCCGGCCCGGGTCCACGGCGGCGTCGACGGCAAGGGCACTCACTTCCGGCTGTGCCTAGGGGATGTCGGATGGACGCGGCACCAGGGCCGCAACAAGGCGCAGTACACGGTCTTGGTGCCCGCGTACGGTGCTCAGCCGGTTCGGCGGCTTGGTGACCTGGCGGCCGGGCCGTTGTCCCGGCACCACGGCACCGAGATCTACGCCCGGATAGTCCCCCGGGACAAGGGCGGCGACCGATCCCTGATCTGGCGCGCCACCCATCTGGCGCGCACTGAGGGCGAGATCCACACGAATCTTGCGGCCCCGGCCAACCGCTCGCAGACCTCGCGACCGCACGACACCGAGGGCCCATTCAAGATCGTACGCGGGTGGTTGTCGGCCACCGGGCGTTCCATCAAGAGCAAGAACAACGAGCGGCTGTTCGTGGAGACTCCGGGACTCGACATCCCCATCACGCCGGAGCACCGGCGCTACTGGCAGTCGGTGCTCCGCGCCTACGACCTGGCCCACGGATACAACGATCCCAAGGCCACCTATCGCCGCGACCCCGCCACCGCGAAGGGCATCGAACGGTCCTGGCATGTCCCCAGCACGCAGGAGCTACGCGGCCTGCCGCCCGGCACGCTCGTCTACGTCAAGTACGACGCAAACCGGCAGGAGATCACCGAGGTCCACCCGGTCATGATCGGCCGGCTGCCGTTCGACGCCAGCCCCGAAGAGCTGCTCCACGAGAGCCTGCGTCCCGCAGACGACCGCAGTCGGCTCTCCCCCGCAGACCGGCTGTTCGGCTGGGTGCCGGCCGGTCGGCGCGACGACGGGACCGAGACCAACGACGGCGCGTCGGGCTACCGTGGCCGCCTGCGGGTGCGGTCGATCGCCTGCATGACCGACGAGTGGCGGCCCCCAACCTTCCCGCCCGAGGGGGTTACCCTCGCCCCGTTGAGCAGTCCCAAGCCCACCCAGTTCCGCTTCTACGCCTCCCCCGACCCGACGACGGGAATGCCCATGAGGCGGGGTGCCGCAAAGGCCGAGGGCTACCAGATCAGTGGCGGACTGCGGGGGCGCAAGATGTACCGCTGGCACGAGGGGGAATCCGACTACTGGCAGCCGGAAGCCGACCGGGAAGATCACGATCGGGGGTACCTGGCCCTCGAAGGCAATCGCGCCAACAGCAAGCAGCTCGTCCGCCACCGCAGCTGGGTGAGGCCCGGGGTGACGTTCCAGGTCGAGTTGTTCCTCGACGGGGTTCACGAGGCTGACCTGGGCGCGTTGATCTGGCTGCTCACCCGTGGAGAAGCGGCTCCGCTGCGGCTCGGCGCCGGCAAGCCGTACGGGTTCGGCGTCGTCGCCGCCCGGCTCGACACGGACCGTACGCGGATGTGGGACGGCGCCGGGGTTCGTGCCGGCTGGCTACGCCTGACCCGGCCCGACCCCGTCGACCCCGTCAGGCTCACCGAGTTGGCGGACCGGTTCGACACCACCGCCCGTGGAGACGAGGTCCTGCGGGAGGCGACCCAGTCGTACCTGGCCGCCGCAAGGGCCGTCGACGGTCCGGTGCACTACCCGCGCACGACTCCGGAGCCGCAGGCCGAGAGCTACGAGTGGTTCGTCGAAAACGAAAGGCTTCACATAGCGGGTCGGGGCTTGGCGCTGCCACACGTCCGCGACCCCGAGCAACGGCTGCCCTACACGGGCTCCGACGACTCCAAGAAGTCGGACGGGACCGGAAGGGGCAGCATCCCGGCGCAGGGCCGCCGGGGGCAGAAGCAGGGGCCCGCGCCGAAGCAGCCGGGGCGCTCCGGTTCCAGTAAGGGCGCAGGTCCGTCGAGGAACGCAGGGAAAGGCTGGCCCGGCCCCCGACCCTCCTGACGGGTACCCACCAGCCCGGACAGGCTCGGACGCTCGCAAGCCGCGTCTGTCCGCTGTGGGGTTGTCGTCCCATCCCGTCGAGGTCGCGGGCCTTGTCGATCACGGCAGCTGCTCATTGCCCTCAGGAGCAGGACATGAATGGAGATCAGATACATGCGGTTCTACGTGGACGTCGCTGGCCCGGACGCGGCACTGCCCTGGAGGTACGTGCATGGTGTCGCGCACGCCGTGGTGTATAACGTGATCGGTGAACAGGCACCTGCGCTGGCCACGCAGCTGCACGACGGTGGTTGGGCGCCACCCAACTCCCCACGGCCAGTGGGGATCTCGCCGCCGGTCTTTGTCGGTGCCCGGCGCAAGCCGCGCGCGTACATGATGTCGTCGACTGGCCGGATCTGGTTCGGCTCGCCGATCCCCGCCGTGGCCGCGTCGCTGCTGGCCGGCATCACCACTCGGCGCGAGCTGCGGTGGGGTCCGGTCACGCTGACGGTCAAGGGTGCGCAGCTGGAGCAGACGGGCGGCCCGGAGTCCTCCGTCGTGCTGGAAACACGCTCGCCGGTGCTGGTCAAGGCCAAGGAGAACCGGTACCTACTGCCCGACGACGACGGCTACGTCGGCGCGCTGCTGGCGAACATCCGGCACAAGGCCGACCTGCTCGGCTTGCCCGGCGACGCTGCGCTGGAGGTCCTCGCGGCAGGGCCACGCCGACGATTCGAGGTCTCTGGTGGCATCCGGATCGGCGCGACGGCGACGGTGCGACTCGACGCCGACGCCCGGCTGATCGGTGCGCTGCGCGAATGGGGTCTGGGGCTGTCGAACATCCAGGGCTTCGGATGGGTGAGGTGAGTTTGACGGATGCCGGGCGGGTGATGCTGGCCTTGACCGCGCATCCGCTGCAGCTTGCCGCACCTGAGCCGCCGCGCACCTCGCTGATCGGGCCGGCCCTGGTGCCGTCGCCCCCGACGATCTGGATGCCGTAGCCCGCAAGCTGATCGACGACGTCATCGCGGTGTCGACCCGACGCGCACGCCTTGCCTGCACGTCTTGCTCCGCATCGACGGCCGCGCTGTGGGCCCCGTCTGCAGAGGCTGCCGGATGGTGCTGTGTTTCGGTCGTATGGGACGTGGTGACTGCGGGCTCGGCAAGGGTCGTCATGTGCGCGGAATCCCGCAGCGGAGAGACGGTGCGTCGCCCGACACGTCGTCCAAGCCAAACGCACCGACAGGCTGGGTCCTACCGGCAGTAGCCGCGACACAACGCGGAAAGGTGCGCCGGCTCGACCGTCGGCGGTGAGATCGCGCGTCATCATGCTTCCGGTCTACGGCCCACTGGTTACCTCGTCGAGCTGCCTGCGCAGGTCTGCTGCCTCATCGCTTCGGCCGAGTCCGTCAAGGACATCGATAAACGTCTGGTACGCCGAGAACAGTTGCCCTTCGAACACCTGTGGCAGTTGCCGGGCTAGGGACTGATAGAGATCGATGGCCTCAGTGACGGAGTCCAGGGCCTGCGGCAGGTTCGTCTGCGCGTTCACGCAGACCCAGGAGTACGCCCATAACGACATGGCGAGGTCGGGTAGATGAGCATCGGGGTTGGCCAGGGTCAGGCGGCGCCGGATATGGACAGCTTCCTCTACCAGGGCTAGGGCCTGCTCCCGCTGGCCCAGCTGCGACAGGCAGCTGCCGAGGTTGTTCAACGACATGCCGAGGTCGGGTAGGTGGGTATCGGGGTTGGCCTCGGCTAAGCGGCGGAAGATGCCGCTGGCTTCCTCGGTAGGGCCCAAACCCTCACCCCACTGGCCCAGTGCCGCCAGTAGGGTGCCGAGGTTGTTCAGCGATCCGGCGAGGTTGGGTAGGTGGGTGTCGGGGTTGGCTTCAGCTAGGCGGCGAAAGATGCCGCTGGCTTCCTCGGCTGGGGCCAGGGCCTGTTCTCGCTGGCCCAGCTGCGACAGGCAGCTGCCGAGGTTGTTCAACGACATGCCGAGGTCGGGTAGGTGGGTATCGGGGTTGGCCTCGGCTAAGCGGCGGAAGACGCCGGTGCTTTCCTTTGCTACGGCTAGGGCCTGTTCGCGTTGGCCTAGTGCCGCCAGCAGGGTGCCGAGGTTGTTCAACGACATGGCGAGATCGGGCAGGTAGGCGTCGGGGTTGGCTTCGGCTAGGCAGCGGTAGATGCCGCTGGCTTCCTCGGCTGGGGCCAGGGCCTGTTCTCGCTGGCCCAGCTGCGACAGGCAGCTGCCGAGGTTGTTCAACGACATGCCGAGGTCGGGTAGGTGGGTATCGGGGTTGGCCTCGGCTAGGCGGCGGAAGACGCCGGTGCTTTCCTTTGCTACGGCTAGGGCCTGTTCGCGTTGGCCTAGTGCCGCCAGCAGGGTGCCGAGGTTGTTCAACGACAT
>NZ_JBHUVA010000056.1:37591-37814 GCF_042670805.1 Micromonospora sp. NPDC057141
TACGGATAGGGCCTGTTCGCGTTGGCCTAGTGCCGCCAGCAGGGTGCCGAGGTTGTTCAACGACATGGCGAGATCGGGCAGGTAGGCGTCGGGGTTGGCTTCAGCTAGGCGGCGCCGGATGAGGACAGCTTCCTCCGCTGGGGCTAAGGCCTGCTCCCGCCGGCCCAGCCCTGACAGAAAGGCACCGAGGTTGCTCAACGACATGGCGAGGCCGGGTAGGTAG
>NZ_JBHUVA010000056.1:37913-44729 GCF_042670805.1 Micromonospora sp. NPDC057141
TGCGTCGGGGTTGGCCTCGGCGAGGCGGCGGTAGATGCCGGTGCCTTCCTCCGCTGGGGCCAGGGCCTGCTCTCGCCGCCCAAGCTCCGACAGGCACTTACCGAGGTTGTACAACAACACGCCAAGATCGGGTAGGTAGGCGTCGGGGTTGGCCTCGGCGAGGCGGCGGTAGATGCCGGTGCCTTCCTCCGCTGGGGCCAGGGCCTGCTCTCGCCGCCCAAGCTCCGACAGGCAGCTGCCGAGGTTGTTCAACGACATTCCAAGATCGGGTAGGTGGGTGTCGGGGTTGGCCTCGGCGAGGCGGCGGTAGATGCTGGTGGCTTCCTCCGCTGGGGGCAGGGCTTGTTCTCGCTGGCCCAGCTGCGACAGGCAGCTGCCGAGGTTGTTCAACGACATGCCGAGGTTGGGTAGGTGGGTGTCGGGGTTGGCCTCGGCGAGGCGGCGGTAGATGCTGGTGGCTTCGTCCACCGGGGCCAAGGCTTGTTCTTGCTGGCCCAGCGCCGCTAGTAGGGTGCCGAGGTTATTCAACGATCCGGCGAGATCGGGCAGGTAAGTGTCGAGGTTAGCCCCAACCAAGCGGCGGTAGATGCCGGTGGCTTCCTCCACCGAGCCCAAGGCCTGCTCCCGTCGACCTAGCATCGCCAGAAGGGCGCCGAGGGTGTTCAGAGACTTGGCGAGGTTGGGTAGGTGAGCGTTGGGGTTGACCTCGGCCAAGCGGCGCCGAATGCGGACAGCGTTCTCTGCCGGGGCCAGGGCTCGTTGTCGTTGGCCGGCATTGGCGAGGCGCCAAGCGTGGTTGGCGTGCAGGTGGGCTCGATGGGCGGGGTCGGTGGTGTGGGTGAGGCGGTGGTGGGTGAGCGTGTCGGTGATGGCGGCGGCGGCGATGTCGAGGTCGATGTGCCGGTCGGGGGGCAGCAGGGGTTCGAGGGTTTCCAGGATCGTGAGTTCGATGCCGGGGATGCTGGCCAGGCGGGTCAACGTTGCTCCACCTGCGGTGACCGCCAGTCGCGGATGTGCCCGGATGAGCGGGTAGAGCACGGTGGTGGCCAGGTGTGGCCAGCGGTGTGCGGCCTCGACCAGCACGGTGATCGCGGAACTGGTCCAGGCTGGTGGTGCCTCGCTGGTGGTGAGCAGGGCGGTGATTGCCTCGGGGGTCCAGTCACGCTCCAGCCGGTTGCTGCTGTCGTGGCCGGGGGTCGACAGGGCGAGGAGGTCCTCGCCGAGCCGGTCAGGATGCAGCGGCTCGAACACTGTCCGGGTGTCCGACGGTGGATAGCAGGTGCTGTGGTCGTCAATGAGCCGATCCGCGGCCGGGCCGGTGTCGGCGAAGCCGGCGTCGGTCAGGGCGTGGCGGGCCTCGCTGCGGGGTCGGGCTCCGGTCAGGGTCGCTGCGACGACAGCCCGGTGCATCACCTCGGGCGGGGTCTGCACCGGTGCCTCAGCCCGGGTGTGCAATTGCTGCCAGTACGCCTGTTCCCGGCCCAGCAGATACGACGACACCGCATCCGGGCCTCCGGGCAGCACATCACCGCGCCGGGCCGCGTCCACCTCGGCCAGGGCCGCCATGTGTACGGCCAGAACCTGCCCGAACCTGCCTCCGGTCAGATCCGGCACCGGCCAACCCTCGGCCGGGGCCGCGACATCCAGGACAGCCGCGAACCGGCCGGCAGCAGTGGCGAACAGACCCGGCCGGTCATCGACGCTGTCAGCAGACAGGGCGGGCAACGGGAACTGGTCTACCTCGATGCTGAGGTTGCTGTCGGCCCGGTCGGCCAGCGCGGGCCACCAGTAGCCGTCGGAGCGGGCCAGCATCAACACCCGCACCCGGGCCCCCGCTCGTATGTGCAGATCCCGCAACTGGGTGAGCAGAGCCAGCAGCGCGGAGGCCGGCCACCGGTCGGCGTAGTCCACGACCGCCAGCACCGCACCACCGGGCAACGCGACCCGCGATACCGGCGTGGACCCGGCGACCGGGGTCGGCGTATAGGTAACCTGCCATGCCGCCCACCCTGCCGCCGCGCATGAGGTACTGACGTGTGCCGCGAGGCGGGTTTTGCCCTGACCGCCCGCACCGTGCACCAGCAGCGCCGTCACCGGCTCATCCCCACCGATCCAGGCGGCGAGCCGGTCCAGGGTGCGCTCACGACCGGTGAACGGCACGATCTGGTGACGGGCCAGCAGCAGTCGGCTTGGCTGCGCCCGCGCCCGGGCCGCGCTCAACGGCACTGGGGCGTCGTCGGCGGTCGTGACCTGGTAGGGCGGTCGGTCCAGGCTGACGGTGACGTCTCCGTCGACGCCGGCGATCTGCACGGTGTCGCCGAAGATCACGCTGCCGGTCACCGCCTGTCCGGCGGCTGGTGGTGGCCCCCACCAGCGGGTCACCGGTCAAGCTCGACGTCGCCGCCGACCCCGTCGATCTGCCGTACCGGACCCGCCGTCGACGACCCCGTCACCGCCTGCCCGCCACCCTGCGAAGGAGACGGCACCTGCGGCGGCGAGGACCCGGGCGGCACCGGCACCACGGGCGGCGCGAAGGCTGGGCCGATGTGCACACTGCCGCTCACCCCCCGTACCTGGGTCACTCCGCCGCCGATCGTCGAACCGGTCAGCGACTGCCCGCCGGCCTGTCGGCGAGCACCGATCGCAGCAGCCACTGCCAGACCCAGGCCCGCCAGACCGACGAACAACCCGAGTACGCTGCCCCACTTGTCCGCCTTGTCGAGACCCTGGATCGCCAAGAACGTACCCAGCCCTGCGGCCAGAACCCCGACGGCGAATGCCACCGCCCATCCGCGCAGCCGACTACCATGCGTCATCACGCCATCATGGACCGGTGCGGCAACGGCGGCATCACCGCCCCGGCCATCGCCGCGCTCATGATCGGCGTTCATCGGTTACCACGATCAGTCGGCCTGCACGCCCTTCTGGATCCGCGTCGCCTGTACGGCGAGGTCAGGCCCTATCGGAGCCGTCTTCTCCGATCTCGGCGTGTGCGCCGGGAGTGTGGCGTTTTCCGTGTTTGACCGTTGGGTGTGATCGAGATGGTTAGATGGTGATCCGGTCGCCGTAGGCGAGGATCAGGGCGTTGAGGGCCTTGGCCCAACCGTAGACCCGGCCGGTCATGCTCCCGTCCCCCTTACGTTTCTGCTGGACGACGAGGTAGAGGACCTTCATCGCGGCCTGCTCGGTGGGGAAGTGCCCGCGCCGGCGGGCGGCCTGCCGGAACCGGGCGTTGAGGCTTTCGATGATGTTGGTGGTGTAGAGGACCTTGCGGACCTCGTGGTCGTAGTCGAGGAACGGCACAAACTGCGGCCACGAGGTCCGCCACAGCCGGATCACCGCCGGGTACTGGTCACCGAACTCGGCGGCGAACGCCTCGAAACGGGCCTCCGCAGCCGCGACGGTCGGGGCGGTGTAGATCTCCCGCAACGCCGGGGTGATCTTCTGCCAGTCCTTCCGGTTCGTATAGCGCAGGCTCGCTCGGACGAGGTGCACGACGCACTGCTGGTGTACCGCCTGCGGCCACACCTGCTCGATCGCGTCGGTCATGCCCTTGAGGCCGTCGGAGCAGACCATGAACAAGTCCTCCACACCCCGGTTACGCAGTTCGGTGAGGTAGCCGGCCCACTGCTTGGCGCCCTCACCACCGGTGCCGGCCCACATGCCGAGCACGTCGCGTTCCCCGTCGAGGCTGATCCCGACCACCACGTAGACGGGCCGGTTCGCGACCTGCCCCTGCCGGATCTTCATCACCAGCGCGTCGATGAACACCACCGGATACACCCGGTCCAGAGGCCGCTGCCGCCAGGCCTCCATGTCGGCTAGGACGCTGTCGGTGACCCGGCTGATCAGCTCCCGAGACACGTCCGCGTCGTACACATCGGCGAGGTGGGCGGAGATCTCCCCGGTCGTCAACCCTTTCGCGTACAGCGACAGGATCGCCTCGTTGAACCCGTCCAGCCGGCGGGCGTGCTTCGGCACGATCCTCGGGGTGAACGACCCGGCCCGGTCCCGTGGCACCTGGATCCGCACCGGTCCGACCTCGGTCTGCACCGTCTTCGCCCCGTGCCCGTTACGGACGTTGGCCCGCCGGCCCGTCGTCTCGTCGACACCAGCCTCGTCGAGGTGGGCGTCCAGTTCGGCGTCGAGGGCCGATTCGAGGACGGTGCGGGTGATCCCGGCCAGGAGCCCTCCCGGCCCGACCAACGACACCCCGTCGGCCTTGGCCCGCTCGACCAGCTGCTGCGCGAACTCCACCTCCGCCGCCGACGGCTGCGGAAGCGGAGCAGCATTCTTCTTGTCTGCCATGACGTGGTCCTTCCCGGACAGGAACTCCGTCCTGTCCAACGGACCACACCCAGGCCAAACACGGAAAACTACGCAGTCCCGCTGCGGTTGATGACTGCCAGCCTCCTGCTGAGTGTCGGGTAGGCGACCCGGCGCGAGGGTGTCGTGACGGGTGTGGCGGTCGATGATGGGCGGGTGACGGGTGGGAACTGGGTGAGGGGCGCTCGGCGAGGTCGGAGTGACGTGGACATCAGTTCGTGACTGCGCCCGTGTGGCCGTCGCCGGGGTCGGTGCCTGAGCCGGTGGGCGGGTCTCGGTCGGCGGGCGGTCAGCGGCTGGACAATGTGGTCGCGTTCGGTGATGTGATCATGGTTTCGGGGGTGGGTGGCGACGTCACGATCACGACCGCTCGGCCGCCGTACCGGGTGGAGGCGTTTCCGGCGGTGGTGGAGTCGGTGGGCGTGGAGCAGGCGCGGCAGCGGCCGAGTCGGTTGTTGTTGGCTCAGCATCGGGTGGTGCCGTTCGTCGGGCGTGACGGCGACCTCGCTGAGGTTGCGGAGTGGATGGGTCGGCCGGGTGGGGTGCTGGTGCGGCTGCTGCACGCCGCCGGGGGGCAGGGGAAGACCCGGTTGGCGGGGCATGTCGCCGACACGTGGGCGCAGGCCGGGTGGGCGGTGTGGCGGGTGCTGCACGAGCCGGTGTTCACCGGCGGCTACCGGATGGACCTGCCTGCCGGTGGTGGGCTGCTGGTGGTCGTCGACTACGCCGACCGGTGGTCGGTATCCCATCTCCAGAGCCTGCTGACCCACCTGAAAAGCATGAACGTGCAGGCCGGTGTCACGGTGCGGGTGTTGCTGCTGGCCCGCTCCACCACGGCGTGGTGGCCGGCGCTGCGTACCCGGCTGCGCAGTGGTCACCAGGTCGAGGCCACCAGCCAGCCGCTGCCGCCGTTGGGGGAGCAGGTCGATCGGGGGGTGTTGTTCCGGCAGGCCCGTGACCGGTTCGCCACCGCGATGGGCGTCGCCGACGCCGATCGGCTCCGGCCACCGCCGAACCTGGCCGACGACGCGTTCGGGCAGGTGCTGTCCGTGCACATGGCGGCCCTGGTCGCCGTCGACGCTCACCGCCGCAACACGGCAGCGCCGACCGGGCCGCACGCGTTGTCGTCGTATCTGTTGGACCGCGAGCGTGACCACTGGTACGCGCTGCACCACCGTCCGGTCGAGCCGCGTCAGACACCACCGGAGGTGATGGGTCGTACGGTGTATCTGGCCACGCTGACCGCCGCCGTGCCCCGCGCCATCGCCACCGACCTGCTGCACCGGGTCGGGCTCAACGCACCCGCCGCCACCACGATCATCGACGACCACCGGTTCTGCTACCCGCCCGAGGACGATCGCACGGTCTTTCAGGCGTTGCAGCCCGACCGGCTCGGCGAAGACCTGATCGCCCTGTCCACCCCCGGCCACCGGCACACCGGAGACGAGGACGGGTGGGACAGCGACGACTGGGCCGTTACCGCCGCCGGGCAGCTGCTGCGCTTCGATGCCGAACCGCCGCCGTGGGCGGCGCACGCCGTCACGGTGCTGGTGGAGACCGCCCGCCGCTGGGACCACGTGGCCACCGACATCCTGTACCCCGTCCTGCGCACACACCCGCACCTGGCATTGGCCGCCGGCGGCACCACCATCACCCGCCTGGCCACCATCCCGGGCATCGACCCCGACGTCCTCGACGCCATCAACACCGTTCTACCCACCGACCGGCACGTCGACCTCGACATCGCCGCCGCCGCCATCACCACCGCCCTCACCCCGCACCGACTGGCCGCCTCCACCGACCCCGCCGACCACGCCCGCCTGCACGCCGCCCACGCGTGGCGGTTGGCCAATGCCGGCCTCCGCGACCAAGCCCTACCTCCCGCCGAGGAAGCTACCGCCATCTACCGGCGGTTGGTCGAGGCGAACCCTGCCGTTTATCTGCCCTACCTCGCGATGTCGTTGAACAACCTCGGCCTCTGGCTGTCCGAGTTGGGTCGGCGGGAGGACGCCCTACCTCCCGCGGAGGAAGCTACCGCCATCTACCGGCGGTTGGTCGAGGCGAACCCTGCCGTTTATCTGCCCTACCTCGCGATGTCGTTGAACAACCTCGGCCTCTGGCTGTCTGGGTTGGGTCGGCGGGAGGACGCCCTACCTCCCGCGGAGGAAGCCGCTGCCATCCACCAGCGGTTGGCCGAGGCGAACCCCGCTGCCTACCTGCCCGACCTTGCGGGGTCGTTGAACAACCTCGGCATCTGGCTGTCTGGGTTGGGTCGGCGGGAGGAGGCCCTATCTTCCGCCGAGGAGGCTGTCGCGATCCGCCGGCGGTTGGCCGAGGCGAACCCCGTCGCCTACCTGCCCGACCTTGCGGGGTCGTTGAACAACCTCGGTGCCATGCTGTCTGGGTTGGGTCGGCGGGAGGAGGCCCTATCTTCCGCCGAGGAGGCCGCCGCGATCCGCCGGCGGTTGGCCGAGGCGAACCCCGTCGCCT
>NZ_JBHUVA010000057.1:0-44208 GCF_042670805.1 Micromonospora sp. NPDC057141
CCGGCGCTCGCCGCCGCCGTCGGAGCGACGACGAGGGCGTGGGTGAGAACCCGGTCGACGGCGAGCCGGTCGACGATCGGGACGCAGCCGACCGAGGCGCCGGCCACGCAGGACACCACGGTGTCGGCGGCGACCATGGCCGGTGCCAGCAGCAGCCCCGCCGTGAGGGCGGCGAGCAGGGCGTGCGGCAGCGACAGGCGTCGGGTGGCGACCGCGGCGACCGCGACGGTCAGCTCGACGAACGTGACCGGGAGCAGGACGTGGCTGTCGACCAGGGTCGCCGCCGTCGTGGTGCTGAGGCCGGGGTCGCGCGCGGCCAGGCCCAGGCCGAGCGGCACCAGCGGCAGCAGCAGGGCCCCGACGCCGCCGGCCACGACGCCCAGGCGCACCGCCCGCCGGGTGGCGCGAGGGTTGGCCAGCACCGGGTACAGCAGCGCGAGCAGCGGAAGGACGAACAGGTACGGTGCTTCGGCGGCGGCGGTGCGCAGGTAGAAGCCGAGCAGGTCGAGCAGGGTCAGCGGGGTGACCACGTCCGGGTGCCCCTCGCGCGCGGCGACCAGGCGCAGCAGGGTGGTCGCACCGTCGAGGGTCGCGCGGTCCAGCATGAGCAGGAACCCCAGGTAGCCGGCGGCGAGCACGGTGGTGGCCAGCACCGCGCCGGCCCAGGCCAACCGGGTCCGGTGGGTCTGCTCCGGCGCGGTGACCCGCAGGTACGCCCGCGCTCCGCCGGCCACCCAACTGCCGAGCAAAGCCCCGCCGGCGATCCACAGCAGACCGAGGACGACCTCGATCCACCATGCCCGCTGCTGGTCGGTGTACGCGGTGATCCAGGACAGCCGGCGGCCGACGACCAGGCCGCCGGCCAGTGCCGCGCCGAACGCGGTTCCCGAGGAGGCGGCGATGCCGGTGCGCCGCGCCCACCAGGCGCAGCGCCACAACGCGCCGGTGGTGACCAGCGCGAGTGGCACGCCGAGCAGCAGCCCGGCGGCGAAGGCCCCGCCGGTCAGCCGGTCCGTGCCCGGTAGCTGGTGGGGCAGGCTGGTCGTCAGGTCCAGCAGCGGTGGCGCGGCAATCCCGGCGGCGAGGCCCGCGCCGAGCGCCTCGATCGGGCGGGCGGCGAACCGGCGGCCGGGGCGTTCCAGCGTGGCGACCCGGGCGTGGGCGAGCGGGTGGAACCGGAAGGCCGACCCGAGGCGGGCCCAGGGGCCGGTCCGCCTGCGGTCGGTGGCGAGCAGCGCCCGCGCGGCCGCACGGTCGCCGCCGAGGAGGCGGGCGTCGGCGGCGAACTCCCGGGCGCGCAGCACCGACCACGCCGAGGCGTGCACGATCAGCGCGAAGGCGGCCAGCCGCCAGCCGTCGTCGAGCAGGCCTCGTGCGGGCACGGAGCCGGCGTAGTTGACGGCGACGGGGACGACGACGGCCAGGGGGAACGCCCACGCCAGGGCGATGGTCAGCCGGGTGAGGTGGATGTCGGCGTTGCGCACGTGCGCCAGCTCGTGCAGGACGACGGCCCGGAACACCTGCGGCGCGGTCCGCTGGGCGTGCACGAGGCCGAGGTCGAGCCGGACGTACCGGACGGGACCGGCGCCGAAGGTGTTGCCGCTGATGCGGGCGGACCGGGACACCACGAACACCGGCGGGCGGCGCAGGCCCGCCTCCCGGACCAGGCCGGCCAGCGCGGCCCGCAGCGCCTCGGTGCCGGGCGTCCGGTCGAGGCGGCGCAGGCCGCGTAGCCGGCACTCGAACCAGGGGGCGGCGAGGTAGCCGGCGACGGTCACCGCCGCGAGCACGGCCAGCCCGACGGCCATCTGGCGCACCGAGTCCGCCTGGATCGTGCCGAGGCACTGCTGGAACGCGGCGAAGGCCTCGTCGTCCACCGCGCTGGTGCGCACGTCGACCGGTGCCGGAAGGCCGGTGAGCCCGGCGACGCACTCCGCCCGTTCCCGGGTGGCCTCCTTGTCGACGAGCACGGTCTGCCAGCCGAACATGCTCGTGCCCACGACCGCGGTCAACGCGGCGACGAACCGGCCGAGGGTGGCCGAGGGCAGCGGGGGCGCGACCACGTCGACCGGCGAGCCGACCGCGCTGGCCGGTGGGGCGGGCGGGCCGGCGCCCTCAGCCGCCGTCGACATCGCCGCCGTCGAGGCCGAACCGCTGGGCGAACGCGTCGCGCACCGCGTCGCGCAGCACCGCGACCTGGTCCTCGGTCAGCTCCCAGCGCGGATCGCGGGCGGCGGCGGTGACGACCTCCTCGATGCGCAGCAACTGACCGGGCCGCAGCCGCAACGGCGGTGGCGGTGGCGGAAGCTCGGTGCGGGACCGCCGGGCCCGCCAGCGCAGGCCCAGGTTGCGCAGGCCGCCCCGAACGGCCTCGGTGGCGTGCTCCCGTACGCCGTCGCGCAGGGCCTCCAGCGCGATGCCGGTGAGCACCAGCAGGTACGGCAGCAGCGGCGCGACGGCCTCGTCGAAGCCGCCGCCGCCGGCCTCGCCCCCGCCGACGCGCACCAGTCGGGCCGGGTCCCGCCGCCAGCGACCGGGACGGCGGCGGTACGCGGGCGTGAGGAACGCCAGCAGCGGCTCCTCGTCGGGGGCCGCCGCCTGGACCGCCAACCGGACCAGCTCGTCCTCGATGCCGTCGGCGGCGGCGTGCCACGGCGTGGCGCGGGTCATCGGCTTCCTCCCCCCGGCGCGTCGCCCGCCGGTTTCCGCGCCCACCGTACGGGGATTCACGGCGGTCGGCGGTCGGCTTCCGGACAGCCCGGCGATCACCCGGTCGGCTTCTGGGCGTCCTTGCGGCGCAGGTATCGGGCGTGTCCACGCCGTCCGATGCGTTCCAGAAGGGGAAGGGCCCGGTTGCTCAGGCCGGGTGAGGCCGCCATCACCCGGCTGGCCAGGCTGTCGCCGTAGGGCAGGAAGATCTCCAGGCGGCGGCTGGCCAGGGCCCGCTCGTAGCCGCGTACGACGTCGTCGACGGAGAGCACCTTGCCCACGAAGTTGAGCATGCTGCCGCCGTGGCGTGCCTCGTGTTCGAGCATCCGGGTGTCCACTCCGCTCGGATAGATCCCGCTGACCGCGACGCCGGTGCCGTGGAGCTCGGCCGACAGGGCGGCCAGATAGGCCCGTAGGCCCGCCTTGGCGGCGGAGTAGGCCGCGGAGCCGGGCAGGGCCAGCACGCCGCCCATCGACACGGTCGCCATGATGTGCCCCCGCCCGCGTCGGGTCATGGCCGCGCTCGCGGCCGCGATCAGCTGCGTCGGGCTGGTGAGCATCACGTCGAGCTGCGTCGTGATGTCCTCGGGCGCGGTGTCGGCGACGTTGCCGGGCACGATCACGCCGGCGTTGCAGACGATCACGTCGAGCCGGTCCGCCCACTCCTGCCGGACGCGGGCGCCCAGCGCCCCGACCTCGTCGCGGTCGCGGGCGTCGCACGGCACGGCGATCGCGTCGGCGCCGATGGCCCGCGCCGCCGCGGCGGCCAGGGGGCCGTCGAGTTCCACGGCGATCACGCGGTAGCCCCGGCGGGCGAGCATCCGGGACACCCCGAGCCCGATCCCGCCGCCGGCGCCGGTGACGAGGGCCAGGGGGCGGGACTCAGTGGCCGCCATGGGGCACCGCCTCGCGGGTGGCGGGGACGCGGACGGCGTCGAACATTCCGGGGCGCAGCTGCGTCCAGCCCATCCGGCGGGTGAGGGTACGCAGGTATTTCCGGTAGGCGCGCACCTCGACGTAGGCGGCGTGCCGGTCCGAGCCGACGAAGTCGATCCCGCCGGAGAGGTCGGGCCGGTCCTCGCGGACGAGCTGCCGGAACCGGGCGGCCCGTTCGGGCCGGTGCCGCTGGTCGTCGAGGTGCTGGGCGACGAGGTGGGCGATGCGGTCGAACAGCGTGTACGCGCTGGAGTTGACCTCCAGGTAGCCGAGCCCGAACAGGTTCCGCCGCTCGCGGCTGAAGGCGGTGAGGTACATCTGCGGACGCCCGCCCTTCCAGGTGAGGTAGTCGGTGGGCAGGTACGGGATGCTCATGGCGTAGCCGGTGGCGAAGAGGATCAGGTCGACCCGCGCGCGGGAGCCGTCGGTGAAGACCACCTCGTCCCCGTCGGCGCGGGCGATGCCCGGCCTGGCCGTGATGTCGCCGTGCTGCAGGTGGTGCAGCAGTTGGGTGTTGAGCAGTGGGTGCGACTCGAACAGCCGGTGGTCGGGGCGGGGGAGGCCCCATCGGGTCAGGTCACCGACCATGATTCGGCGGACCAGCCCGTACATGAGGCGCTCGCCCCAGATCGGGAGCCATTCCGTCTCGTCGGAGGGCTTGCCGAAGATGTGTTTGGGGACGAAGTGGTAGCCGCGCCGGGTGCTGACGTACGCCTCGTCGGCGTGGGCGGCGGCGTCGCAGGCGATGTCTGCGCCGGAGTTGCCCAGCCCGACGACCAGTACCCGACGGCCGGCGAACAGCGACGGGTCGACGTAGTCGACGGAGTGCATGACGTCGCCGGTGAACGTGCCGGGCAGGTCGGGCATCCGGGCGTCCCAGGTGACCCCGGTGGCGCAGATGACCGCGCTCGCCTGCACGTCGCCGGTGTCGGTGCCGACCGTCCAGCTCGCGTCGGCCTCCTGGCGTACGGAGGTGATCGCGGTGTCGAAGCGGATGGCGTCGCGCAGGGCGAAGTCGTCGGCGAACGTCCTGGTGTAGTGCAGAATCTCGGCGCGGCGGGGGTAGTCGGCGAACTCCCGGGGCATCGGGTAGTCGAAGAACCCCGATCTGTCGCGCGAGGAGATGAAGTGCGCCGACCGGTACATCGGGGTGCCGGGGTTGTCGAGGTCCCAGATGCCGCCGACGTCGCGGTGGCGTTCGAACTGGACGTAGGGGATGCCGAGGCGCTTGAGGGCGCGGGCCGCAGCGAGGCCGGCGGGGCCGGCCCCGACGATCGCGACGGGTAGCTCGTCGCTGGGCGGGATGGGGTTCCGAGTGGTCGTCACGCTGCGCACCTCTCGTCGAAGGAATGGCCGCAAGCCTAATCGGTCAACTGACCAAGTCAAGCGTCCAAGTCGCTGGTCCGGATCACCCTTCGGTCGGGCGGGGCCGGGAGCCGGCTGTGGGAGGATGGCCGGCGATGAAGAGAACGCGACCGGTGCGACCCCGGGGAGAGGCCGCCCGGACGGCCCTGATCGACGCGGCCGTGACCGTCGTGGAGCGCGATGGCGTCGCCGCGGCGACCACCCGGCAGATCGCCGAGGAGGCCGGGCTCCCGCTGGGCACGGTGCACTACTGGTTCGCCGGGAAGGACGAGCTCTTCCGGGCGGTGATCGACACCCTGCTGGGGGAGATGCGCGACGAACTGGCCAAGCGGGCGTCGTTGACCGACCCGGCCCACCGGCTCGCCGACACCTTCGCCGCGCTCACCGCGCTGCGCCCCGGGCGGCAGCTCGCCCTGTTCGAGCTGACCACCTACGTACTGCGCAACGAGCAGTTGCGGTCGCTGGCGGCCGACCAGTACGCGGCGTACCGGACGGCAGCCGAGGCGGGGCTGGAGCCCTGGCGGGAGCGCGCGGACCGGTCGCTGCCGGGAGGATCGGCCGCCCTGGCGGCGCTGCTGGTCGCGGTCTTCGACGGCCTGACCCTCGCGGCGCTGGCCGACCCCGCCGACAGCCGCGGCGCGGAGGCGCTCACCCTCTTCTCCCACCTGCTCACCGGTGCCGGCCTCGACGGCTCCGCCCCCGACGCGGCCGGCAACGGGTAGCCGGCGGCCCGGTCAGGGGGTGAGGCGCTTCTCGAACCAGTGGTGGGCGTAGCGCTCGCTGTTGAACGGCTCGACCTCCTGATATCCGGCGGAGCGGTACATGGCGCGCGCCTCGGTGAGGTTGCGGTTGGTGTCCAGCCGGACGGCGCTCCAGCCGCGGGCGGCGGCGTACCGCTCCAGCTCGTCGAGCATCCGCCGGCCGACCCCGAGCCCGCGCACGGCGTCGGAGACCCACACCCGCTTGATCTCGGCCGGCGCGCCGGGGTGCAGCTTCACCGCACCGCAGCCGACGGGCTCGGCGTTGAGGGTGGCCAGCAGGAACACCCCGGCCGGCGGGACCAGGTCCTCGTCGCAGACCGGGCTGCTCAGCGCCGGATCGAAGCCGTCGTCGAAGCGGCGGGCGACGTCACGGGTGTACGCGCGCACGCACGCCCGCGCCCGCGGGTCGCCCGGCGGGCACGGCGCGATGGTCACCATCGACGCGACGAGCAGCCGCTCGACCTCGGCCATCGCCGCGACGAGCCGGGTGCGGCGTGGCCCGGTGAGCGGTGCGAGGATCGACCACGCGAACGCGTCGGAGCGCTCGTCGAGCTCCGACCACTCGGCCCGGCCGGCATCGGTGAGCGTGGCCACCCTGACCCGCCCGTCGCCGCTGGCGGGCGCGACGGTGACGAGCCCGTCGGCCTCCAGGGCGCGCAGGAGCCGGCTGAGGTGTCCCGAGTCCAGGCCGAGCCGGCTCCGCAGCGCCGCGACCTCGGCGCCGTCCGGGCCGATCTCCCACAGCAGGCGCGCCTGGGCGAGGGGTCGACCCCGTGCCATGTACGCGTCGTCCAACGCCCCCACCCGTTGGGTGACCGTCCGGTTGAACCGCCGTACCGTCGCGACAAGCTCCGTGTCCATGTGTCTGACTTTAGTCAGGTAATCTGGGAGGGGTTCATCCGGGGTGCGGCGGGCGATGCGGTCAGTGGCCCGCGACGGCGGCCAGGACGAGGAAGCCGACGCCCAGCGGCACGTCCAGCAGCACGCAGAACTCCGCCAGCGACCGCGGCACGACCTCGTTGCGCCGGTAGTGGACCACGTCCCAGATGCCGTGCGCGGCCAGCGCGAGCCCGGCCAGCACCAGCCCGACGCGCGGGGCGACGAGGACGGCGGTGACGGCGAGCCCCCCGTAACCGAGCAGGGCCACCGCCTGGGCGGCGAGGGGTGCGCGCGGCACCCCGCCGACCAGGCCGACGACGACCAGCAACGCCGCGACGGCGCCCACGCCGGCCCACCACGGCACCCCCGCCAGTTTGCTCGCCGCCACCACCAACCCGCCGCCGCCGACCCCGGCCCAGGCCACCCAGGGCCGGCCCAGCGCGGCGGCACCCAGGTAGCACAGGGCCGCGACGGCGACCGTGATCGACAGCCCCTCCCGGTCGGCCCCGGTCGCCAGCACCGCCGTGGCAACGGCCAGGCCGAGCAGGCTCGGCCAGCGGCGGGTCAGAGCGGACCAGGGCCGTGCGCCGGCCCGGGTGTCGGTCGGGGGCACGGCACTGCGGTCGGAGATGTCCATGGCTCAGATGGTGGCGGAGGGTGCGGGCCGGGCCCGAGCGAAGCTGGTGGGTCCGTCCGGATTCCTGCGGCCCGTGTCCGATCGCCTGGGCCCGCTCGCGACCGGACACCCGGCGCGACGGGCCGTCAGCGGGTCGCGCCGGCGCGGCGCTTGTTGTAGACGTCGAACGCCACGGCGACGAGCAGCACCAGGCCCTTGACCACCGACTGCATCGACTGGTCGACGCCCATGAGCTGCATGCCGTTGCTCATCACGGCCATGATGAGGCCGCCGACCATCGCGCCCACGACGGTGCCCACCCCGCCGGTGACGGCCGCGCCGCCGATGAACGCCGCGGCGATCGCGTCCAGCTCGAACATGTTGCCGGCGGCCGGCTGCGCCCCGTTGGACCGCGACGAGTAGATGATCCCCGCCACGGCAGACAGGAAGCCCATGTTGACGAAGACCCAGAAATTGACGGTCTTGACCTTCACCCCGGAGAGCATGGCCGCGGGGAGGTTGCCGCCGATCGCGTAGACCTGGCGGCCGAACACCGTGCGCCGGGTCAGCAGCCCGTACACGAGGACGAGCACCGCGAGGACGATCAGCACGATCGGCAGGCCCCGGGCGTGGGCCAGCTGCCAGGCGAAGTACATGACGACCGCGCCCACCAGCACGATCCGGGCGACGAACAGCGGGAACGACTCGACCGGCTGCTGGTAGCGGATGCGCGCCACCCGGGTGCGGAAACCGCCGACCGCGTACCCGGCGACCGCGACCGCACCGATGAACAGGGTGAACGCGTCGAAGCCCTGCCCGCCGAGCAGCCCGTTGAGGAAGCCCGCCGCGATCTGCTGGTATTCGGCCGGGAACGGCGACAGCGAGATGTTGTCCAGCACCCGCAGGGTGAGGCCACGGAACAGCAGCATGCCGGCGAGGGTCACGATGAAGGCGGGAATGCCGGCGTAGGCGACCCAGAAGCCGTGCCAGGCGCCGACGGCGAGGCCGACGGCCAACGCGGCCAGCACCCCGAGCCACCACGGGTGGCCCTGCCCGATGACGAGCACCGCGGAGACCGCGCCGGTGAGCGCGACCACCGAGCCGACCGACAGGTCGATGTGCCCGCCGATGATCACGATGACCATGCCGATGGCGAGCACGAGGATGTAGGAGTATTGCAGGACGATGTTGGTGATGTTGCCCGGGCTCAGCGAGACACCGTCGGTCAGCACCGCGAAGAGCGCGACGATGACCACGAGGGCGACGAAGATGCCGCTCTGGCGCAGGTTGGTCATGATCAGCGAACGCGGGTCGCTGCTGCCGGTGTGCAGGGCGAGGGCGGGGGCGTCGTCGGCCGACGGGCGCTGCCCGGGGGAGGAGGATTTGATGTCGGTCATCGGGCCGGTTCCTTGTCCTTCGCCATGAGCTGCATGAGCTTCTCCTGGGTGGCCTCGCCCACCGGCAGTTCGCCGGTGAGCCGGCCCGCCGCGAGCGTGTAGATGCGGTCGCACATCCCGAGCAGTTCGGGCAGCTCGGAGGAGATGAGCACGACCGCCTTGCCCTGCGCCACGAGCCGGTTGACGATCGTGTAGATCTCGAACTTCGCCCCGACGTCGATGCCGCGCGTCGGCTCGTCGAGGATCAGCACGTCCGGGTCGGTGAAGAGCCACTTCGACAGGACGACCTTCTGCTGGTTGCCGCCGGAGAGCTTGCCGACCGTCGCCATCACGCTGGGCGCCTTGATGTTCATGTCGCGCCGGCTGGCCTCGGCGACCCGGATCTCCTCGTTGTCGTGCACCCACCCGAGGCGGGCGAGCTTGCGCAGCGCCGCCGCCGAGACGTTGTGGCGGATGTCGTCGATGAGGTTGAGCCCGTACCGCTTGCGGTCCTCAGTGGCGTAGGCGATGCCGTTGCCGATCGCCTCGGCGACCGTGCGCGCCCTGATCGGGCGACCGC
Source organism: Micromonospora sp. NPDC057141 (assembly GCF_042670805.1). Lineage (NCBI taxonomy): Bacteria > Bacillati > Actinomycetota > Actinomycetes > Micromonosporales > Micromonosporaceae > Micromonospora > Micromonospora sp. NPDC057141. Next base: position 9,223 of record NZ_JBHUVA010000057.1, read on the forward strand.
GCAGGAACAGCCGGCCGGTGATGTCGCGCCCGTACGACCGGCCGAAGATGCTCATGGCCAGCTCGGTGCGCCCGGCCCCCATGAGCCCGGCGATGCCGACGACCTCGCCGGCGCGGACGGTGAAACCGACGTCGTCGACCACCGTGCGGTCCTGGGTGGGGTGGCGCACCGTCCAGTTCTCCACGCGCAGCACCTCCTCGCCGGGGGACGACACCCGGTCGGGGTAGAAGCTGTGCAGGTCGCGCCCGACCATGCCGCGGATGATCCGGTCCTGGGTCACCTCGCCGGAGCGCACGTCGAGCCGTTCGACCGTACGCCCGTCGCGCAGCACGGTGATCGAGTCGGCGATCGCGGTGATCTCGCCGAGCTTGTGCGAGATCATGATGCAGGTGATGCCCCGGTCGCGCAGCCGCCGCAGCAGGTCGAGCAGGTGCGCCGAGTCGACGTCGTTGAGGGCGGCGGTCGGCTCGTCCAGGATGAGCAGCTTCACCTCCTTCGACAGCGCCTTGGCGATCTCGACGAGCTGCTGCTTGCCGACGCCGAGCGCGGCGATCGGCGTGACGGCGTTCTCGCGCAGGCCGACGGACTCCAGCAGGGCCGCCGCGTCGGCGTTGGCGCGGTTCCAGTCGATGAGGCCGCTGCGTCCGCGCCGCTCGTTGCCGAGGAAGATGTTCTCGGCGATCGACAGGTGCGGAACCAGGGCGAGTTCCTGGTGGATGATGACGATGCCGTGGTCCTCGCTGTCGCGGATGCCGCGGAAGTGCACGGGCCGGCCGTCGAAGACGATCTCGCCGGCGTAGCTGCCCGACGGGTACACCCCCGACAGCACCTTCATCAGGGTGGACTTGCCGGCGCCGTTCTCGCCGCAGATGGCGTGGATCTCGCCGCGCCGCACGGTGATCGAGACGTCCTGGAGCGCCGCCACCCCGGGGAACGTCTTGGTGATGGTGCGCATCTCGAGGATGGTGTCGCTCACGGACATCCTCCCGCTGTTCGGGTTCGTCGGGTGCGTCGCCGGCCGGGGCCGTCGTCCGTCGGGCCCGGGCGACCGGCCCGGGCCCGACGGAACCGGTTACTTCTTGGCCTGCCCGGAGGCGACCTCTTCGGCCGTCCAGTAGCCGGAGTCGACCAGCGCGGACTTGATGTCGTCCTTGTAGACGGTCTGGATCGGCAGCAGGTACGCCGGGACGACCTTGACCTTGTTGTTGTAGGTCGTGGTGTCGTTGGCCTGCGGCTGCTTGTCCTGGAGGAACGCCTCCGAGGCGATGGCGGCCTGCTCGGCCAGCAGCCGGGTGTCCTTGAAGACGGTGGAGCTCTGCACGCCGTCGTTGATGAGCTTGATCGAGGCGATCTCGGCGTCCTGACCGGTCACCACCGGCAGCTTCTTCTTGCCCGAGCCGCCGTAGCCGGCGTTCTGCAGGGCGGTGATGATGCCCCGGGAGATCCCGTCGTAGGGCGACAGCACGCCGTCCACCGTGGACCCGTCGTTGTAGCTCGACGTCAGCAGGTCCTCCATCCGCGTCTGGGCGACTCCCTGCTGCCACCGGAGGGTGGCGGCCTGCTCGATCTTCGTCTGGCCGGACTTCACCTTCAGCGTGCCGTTCTCGAGGAACGGCTTGAGGGTGTCCATCGCGCCGCCGAAGAAGTACTGCGTGTTGTTGTCGTCGAGCGAGCCGGCGAACAGCTCGATGGTGAACGGGCCGGTCGCCGTGCCCTTGGAGCCGTCCTTGTTCTGCAGACCGAGGCCGACGAGCAGCGCGGTGGCCTGGGCGACGCCGACCTTGTAGTTGTCGAAGCTGACGTAGAAGTCGACGTTGGGGCTGCCGAGGATGAGCCGGTCGTAGGAGATGACCGGGATCTTGGCCTGGGCGGCGGCCTGGAGCTGGCCGGTGAGCGCCGTGCCGTCGATCGCCGCGATGACCAGGACGTCCGCGCCCTGCGTGATCATCTGGTCGATCTGCTGCGACTGGGTGGGGATGTCGTCCCCGGCGTACTGCAGGACGACCTTGTAGCCCTTGGCCTGCAGCTTCTCCTTCACCGAGTTGCCGTCGGCGATCCACCGCTCCGAGGTCTGCGTCGGCATGGAGACGCCGATGGTCAGGTCGGTGGGCTTCTTGTCGGCGGTGTCGCCGCCCCCGCCCGCCCCCTCGCCGCTGCACGCCGCGATGCTGAGCGCCAGCGCGGCGCTGCCGAGTGCCATCAAGAATCTTCTGGACACAGGCTTCCCTCCCAGGACCTCGTGCCGAAAGTGCCGAGCGTGGCCACGCCCCGGTCAGTGTTAGCGCTCACATCGGCCTTGGTCAACATTCTTCGGGAAATACCGGGGTCACGTTCTCGTAACGGCACCGACCACTTCGGAGCCGACCGACCGGACCAGGGACCGGCCTGCCGGGACACCGCCGGACCGGCATCTCTGGGACGATCGTCGGCGACCATTGGGGAGGTTCACATGACCAGCAACGTCACCCGTCGGGCCGCGATCGGGATGGGCGCCGCAGCGGCGGCGCTCGCCGCCACCGGCCGGCCCGCCGCCGCCGAGGGCCGGGCACCGGGCATCCCGGCCACGGGGATCCGCACCCGCAGCAGCGCCGAGGTGATCCAGCACACCTACCTCGAACAGAAGGCCGCGGCCGGCGGCGTGTGGCACTCCCACATCGCCATGGTCGACGGGGCCGGCACGCTCGCCACCGTCGTGGCCGACGACGCCGACCGCGTCACGCACGGCTACAGTGTGCAGAAGCTCGCCGTCGCCGTCGCGGTCATGGACAAGATCGATCGCGGGCAGCTCCAGCTGGACCAGCGGCTCGACCTGACCGCCGACATCATCCTCGGCGGCACCGGCATCTACTTCCTGCAGACCGTCTGGGGCGACCAGGTCACCGTCGCCAACTTCCTCACCGCGATGCTGCTCGTCTCCGACAACACGGCGGTGCGGATGTGCGGCCGGGTGGTGCCGGCGCTGGAGATCAACGACATCCTCGCCGCGAAGGGGTTCACCCACACCCGCGTCGAGCCGGTCGCCAACCCGAACCGGTTCTACCTCGGCGTCACCACGCCGCGCGAGACCCACGACCTGCTGTGGCGGCTGGCCAACAAGACCATCCTGACCACCCGGTCCGCCGACTTCCTCCTCGGCATCCTCCGCTGGATCAACGGCTACCACGACGGGATCCGGCACACCATGTCGTCGGCCGAGCGCAGCCGGGTCGCCACCAAGTACGGCGCCGACTTCGACGAACTGGGCGCGGCCCGGCACGAGGCCGGCATCATGTTCGACGCCGCCGGCGCGCCCACCCTGACGTACGCGCTGTTCGCCGACTCCCTCGGCGACCTGGACAACTACGGGTCGACCCACCCGGCGGTGCGGGCACACGCGGTCCTCGGCCGGACCATGTTCGACGCGATCTCCGCGACCACCAACCGCACGGCCCGCGCCCGGCACCGCGTCGCGCCGTTCCGCCCCGTCGACGGCGGCTGACCCACCGCCGGCCGGGCCCGTCGCCAGCGGACCCGGCCGCGCCGGTCACGGCTCGTAGGCGAGGTTCGGGCGCAGCCACCGCTCGACCTCGGCGAGGGCGACCCGGCGGCGGGCCGCGTAGTCTTCGGCCTGGTCACGGCCGATCCGCCCCACCGTGAAGTACCGCGAATCCGGGTGCGCGAAGATCAGGCCGCTGACGGCGGCCGCCGGCGTCATCGCGTACGACTCCGTCAGGCCGATGCCGAGCGTCTCCGCGCCGAGCAGGTCGAACAGGTCCCGCTTCTCGCTGTGGTCGGGGCTGGCCGGGTAGCCCAGCGCGGGCCGGATGCCCCGGAACCGCTCGGCGTGCAGGTCCGCCAGCGCGGGGGCGGCGTCGGGCTCGAACCAGTCGCGGCGGGCCCGCAGGTGCAGGTGCTCGGCGAACGCCTCGGCGAGCCGGTCGGCCAGCGCCTTGACCATGATGGCGCGGTAGTCGTCGTGCTCGGCCTCGTAGCGGGCGGCCAGCTCCTCGGCGCCGTGCACGGCGACCGCGAAGCCGCCCAGGTGGTCGCCGGCCGGCGCGATGTAGTCGGCGAGACAGCGGTTGGCGCGGCCGGTGGGCTTGGCGGTCTGCTGGCGCAGCATGGGCAGGCGCGCCCCGGCGTCGTCGAGGACGATGTCGTCGCCCTCGGCGTGGGCCGTCCAGAAGCCGTACGTGCCCCGGGCACGCAGCGACCCGGCGGCGATGATCTCGTCGAGCAGGGTGTTGGCGTCGTCGTAGAGCTCGCGGGCGACGGGCTGGTCGAGGATCGCCGGGAACTTGCCCTTCAGCTCCCACGCCAGGAACAGGAACTGCCAGTCGATCATCTCGCGCAGCTCGGTGAGGGACGGCTCCACGGTGCGCACGCCGGTGAACGCGGGCACCGGCAGGTCGGTGAAGTCGACCCGCTCGCGGTTGGCGCGCGCCTGGGCGAGGGTGAGCAGCGGCTGCGCGTGCCGGCTGGCGTGCTGCTCGCGCAGCCGCTCCTGCTCGGCCCGGTTGGCCGTGTCGAGGGTTTGCGCGCGGCCGGCGTCGAGCAGGTCGGAGACCACGCCGACGACCCGGGACGCGTCGAGCACGTGGACCGTCGGCCCCTCGTAGGCGGGGGCGATCCGCACCGCCGTGTGCTGCCGGGAGGTGGTCGCCCCGCCGATGAGCAGCGGCACCCGCAGCCCTCGGCGCTGCATCTCGCCTGCGACGGCGACCATCTCGTCCAACGACGGGGTGATCAGCCCGGACAGGCCGATCGCGTCGGCGCCTTCGGCCACCGCGGTGTCCAGGATCCGGGCGGTCGGGACCATCACGCCGAGGTCGACGACCTCGTAGTTGTTGCAGCCGAGGACGACGCCGACGATGTTCTTGCCGATGTCGTGCACGTCGCCCTTGACGGTGGCGAGGACGACCTTGCCCTGGCCCTGCCCGGCGGCCCGCTCCTTGGACATGTACGGCTCCAGGTAGGCGACCGACCGCTTCATCACCCGGGCGCTCTTGACCACCTGCGGCAGGAACATCTTCCCCGCGCCGAACAGGTCGCCGACGACCTTCATGCCGTCCATCAGCGGGCCCTCGATGACGTCGAGGGGGCGGTCCATCAGCAGGCGGGCCTCCTCGGTGTCGGCCTCGACGTAGTCGACGATGCCGTGCACCAGCGCGTGCGTGAGCCGCTCGGCGACCGGCGCGGAACGCCAGGAGAGGTCGACCTCCCGCTTGGTCCCGGACCCGGTGACCGTGGACGCGAAGGTGACCAGCCGGTCGGTGGCGTCGGGGCGGCGGTCGAAGATGACGTCCTCGACCAGCTCGAGCAGGTCCGCCGGGATGTTCTCGTAGACGCTGAGCTGGCCGGCGTTGACGATGCCCATGTCCAGCCCGGCCCGCACGGCGTGGAACAGGAACGCCGAGTGCATCGCCTCGCGCACCACGTCGTTGCCGCGGAACGCGAACGACAGGTTCGAGATCCCGCCGCTGGTGCGCGCGCCGGGGCAGCGGGCCTTGATCAGCGGCAGGGCGTCGATGAACGCCTTCGCGTAGCCGTTGTGCTCGGCGATGCCGGTGGCCACGGCCAGCACGTTCGGGTCGAAGATGATGTCCTCGGGGGCGAAGCCGGCCTCGCCCACCAGCAGGTCGTACGCCCGCCCGCAGATCTGGACCTTGCGCTCGGTGGTGTCGGCCTGGCCCTGCTCGTCGAACGCCATGACCACCACGCCCGCGCCGTAGTCACGGATCGTCCGGGCCTGGGCGAGGAACGGCTCCTCGCCCTCCTTCAGGCTGATCGAATTGACCACGCCCTTGCCCTGCACGCACTTCAGGCCGGCTTCGAGCACGCTCCACCGGGAGCTGTCGATCATGATCGGGATCCGGGCCACCTCGGGCTCGGTCGCGATCAGGTTGAGGAACGTGGTCATCGCCCGCTCGCTGTCGAGCAGGTCGGCGTCCATGTTGACGTCCAACAGGTTCGCGCCGCCGCGTACCTGCTCCACCGCCACGTCGACCGCGGCCTGGTGGTCGTCGGCCTCGATGAGCCGGCGGAACCTCGCTGAGCCGGTCACGTTGGTCCGCTCGCCGATCATCACGAACCCGGTGTCGGGCCCGATCGTGAACGGATCCAGGCCGCTGAACCGGGTCGCCGACACTTCCCGGGCGACCGGTCGCGGCGCGGCGCCCCGGACCGCCGCGGCGATCCCGGCGATGTGCGGCGGGGTCGTCCCGCAGCAACCGCCGACGATGTTGACCAGGCCGTCGCCGGCGAACCCGCTGAGCAGCGCGCCGATCTCCTCGGGCGTCTGGTCGTAGCCGCCGAACGCGTTCGGCAGCCCCGCGTTGGGATGCGCGGCGACGTAGGTGCCGGCCAGCCGGGCCAGCTCCGCCACGTGCGGGCGCATCTCCGCCGCGCCGAGCGCGCAGTTCACGCCGACGACCAGCGGCTCGGCGTGCGCGACCGAGCGCCAGAACGCCTCCACCGTCTGGCCCGACAGCGTACGGCCGCTCAGGTCCACCACCGTGACGGAGATCCACAGGGGCAACTGGGGGGCCACCTCGCGGGCTGCGGCGATCGCCGCCTTCGCGTTGAGGGTGTCGAAGATCGTCTCCACCAGCAGCAGGTCGACCCCGCCCTCGGCCAGCGCCGCGATCTGTTCCGCGTACGCGGCCTTGACGTCGTCGAACGTGACCGCCCGGTACGCGGGGTCCTCCACCCGAGGCGACAGCGACAGGGTGACGTTGAGCGGGCCGACGGAGCCGGCGACGAACCGCCCGCCCGCCTCGTCCGCGGCCTGGCGGGCCAGTTGGGCGCCGCGCACGTTCATCTCCCGCGCCAGCGACTGAAGGCCGTAGTCGGCCTGACTGATGCTCGTGGCGGTGAACGTGTTCGTGGTGGTGATGTCGGCACCCGCCGCAAGGTATTGCCGGTGCACGTCCAGGACCACGTCGGGGCGGGTCAGGTTGAGCAGGTCGGGATCGCCGGTGACGTCGCCGGGGTGGTCGTCGCCGATCAGGTCGCCCCGGTAGTCGGCGGGCGAGAGCTTCGCGCCCTGCAGCATCGTGCCCCAGGCGCCGTCGAGCACCGCGATCCGCTCGGCCAGCAGCCGCCGCAGCGCGGAAACCACATCTGACCTGTCGACGGACAAACTCATAGCGACCACCCCCGATGTCTCGGAGGCGCCCTTGGATCACGTGCTCCCAGGTCGAGCGTGGCGGGCCGAGCCCGTCGCAGCGCCTCTCGGCCTGGTAACGAGAGACTACCGGATACCGGCCCAGAACCGCCGAATCCTTCCCACCAAGTGCGACGGCCCGTCTACCGGCGCAGCCGCCGGTAGACCGGGGCCAGCCGCTGGTGCAACTGGCGGTAGACGTCGAAGAGCTCGTCGTACGTCGCCCGGTGCGCGGGTGTCGGTGCGAAGACCCGGTCGCTGCGCATCAGGCCGGGAATGTCGGCGAAGTCGACCATCCCGGTGCCGACCGCGCCGATCCAGCCCGCGCCCCGGGCGTTGACCGCCAGGGGGTTCGCGTCGCGCCGGATCTCGACGCCGAGCACGTCGGCGAAGATTTGGCACCACGAATCCGACAGCGCCCCGCCGCCGGTGATCGCCAGCGAGGTGACCGGCGCGCCGAGGAACCGGTCGACCGCCCGGAACAGCCAGCGGGTGTTGAACGCGACGCCCTCGAAGACCGCCCGCAGCAGGTCGGAGCGGTTGGTGTCCAGCGAGATGTTGAGGAACGCCGCGCGTAGGTGCGGGTCGTCGACCGGGGCGCGTTCGCCGTAGAGCCACGGGGTGTAGAGCACGCCGTTCGCGCCCGGCGGCACCGTCGGGATGATCATGTCGAACGCGTCGAAGATGGTGCCCTCGTCGCGGCTGACGTGGCCGGCGCCCAGCAGCGGGTCGTCGTACTCGACGACCTTGTCGCGCAGCCACGTCAGGTTGGCCCCGGCCGTGGCCTGCAACGCGGTCATCAGGTAGCGGTCGGGCACGGCGCACGGCACCGCCGCGATCCCGGCGACCACGTCGGTCTTCTTCGCCGGGACGTGCGCCGCGACCCACGACGAGGTGCCGAGGTAGAGGTGCGGCTCGTTGTCGCCGGTGGTGCCCGCACCGATCGCGGCGGCCGTGTTGTCGATGGCACCGGCCACCACCCGCACCGACTCCGGCAGGCCCAGGTGGTCGGCGGCGGCCGGGGACAGCGTGCCGATCACGTCGGTGCAGGCGACGATCGGCGGCAGCTTGTCCCGGTCGATGCCGCAGTCGGCGACCAGCGCGGGGGAGTAGCGGACGTCGCCCGGCCGCCGGTTGTCGGTCACCCACGAGGTGAGGATCGAGTCGACGGTGGCCACCGTCCGCCCGGTCAGCTTCAGGTTGATCCAGTCGAGCACGTTGAGGAACGACGCGGTGCGCGCGTAGACCTCCGGCAGCTCGTCGCGGATCAGCAGCATGTGCGCCGCCGGGTCCTTGCCGGTCGGCGACGGCATGCCGCCGGTGAGCCGCAGCCAGCGCGCGACGCGACGCACCGACAGCCCGTGGTACGCGGGGAAACCGCGGAACTGGCGGCGCAGGTTCGCCGCGCCGCGCATGTCCAGCCAGCTGATGCACGGCGTCAGCGGCTCGCCGGCCGCGTCGACGGCGATGGTCCCCTCGCCCTGCGTGGAGGCGCACACGACGGTGACCGCCCGCAGGTGGCCGGGATGCGCCCGACCCAGGTCGGCGGTGACCTGCCCGAGGGCGTCCCACCAGGCGCGCGGGTCCTGTTCGGCGCCGCCGCCGGGCAGCACCCGCAGCGGCACGGCCCGCTCGGCCCAACCGGTGACGGTGCCGTCGGCGGCGACGAGGGCGGCCTTCATCCCGGAGGTGCCCAGGTCGATCGCGAGCACCTGCGGTGCCATGCCTGTCACCGGCTCAGACCCCTTCGACCAGCGCGAACACCTGGTCGAACCGCGCGAGCGCGTCGTCGATGACCTCGTCGGTGTCGGCCATCGAGGTGTACATCCGCGAGCCGGCCAGGGTGATGATGCCGTGCGCAGCGTACGCCGCGCCCATCTGCTCCATCAGCCGCTTGCGGGCCTTGTTCTCCTTGAGCAGCTTCACCGGGTGGCGCATGTCCAGCAGCATGACGCCGCTGCACTCCAGGTGCACGATCGAGCCCTGGTTGTAGGCGACGTACGGCAGGCCGTAGCGGTCGATGAGCCGTTGCAGGCCCCGGGTGAGCCGGTCGCCGGCCCGCCCGGCGATCACCGGCGCGTTCGTGCGGGCCATCTCCTCGATGGCGAAGTAGCCGGCCGCGCAGGACAGCGGGTTCGCCGACAGGGTCCCGCCGACCTGGATGTGCGCGCCGCTCTTGCCGTCCAGGCCGGAGCCGAAGACCGCCATCACGTCGGCGCGACCGCCGACGCCGCCGGCCATCGGGTACCCGCCGGAGACCGCCTTGCCCAGCACCGTCAGGTCGGGGGTGACGCCGAAGTAGCCGGCCGCGCCGCCCAGGCCGAGGCGGAACCCGGTGACCACCTCGTCGAAGACCAGCAGCGCGCCGAACTCGTCGCAGAGCTGGCGTACCCTGGCGTTGAAGTCGTGCGGCACCGGCCGGGTGCCGGACTCCGGGCCGACGGGCTCGACCACGACGGCGGCCGTGCCGCCCCGCAGCCGGTTCTCGATCAGCTTGCGCCGCAACTGCCCCAGGTCGTGCGGGAACGCCTCCCGGGTGCGGCTGGTCGCGCCGAAGGGGATGCCCTTGGCGTTCATCCGGTAGGTGCCGGGCACCCGCAGCCCGTAGACCATGGTGTCGGACCACCCGTGGTACGCGCCGCCGACCTTGATCACCATCTTCTTGCCGGTGAACGCCCGCGCCCCGCGCACCGCGGCCATCACCGCCTCCGTGCCGGAGCCGAGCGACCGGTACATCTCCACGTGCGGCAGGTACCGGTGGATGATCTCGGCGAGCTTCAGCTCGTACTCGTGGAAGAGGCCGGTGACCGGCCCGGACGCCCGGACCACCTCCGCGACCCGCTCGTTGACCGGACCGTAGTTGCTGCCCAGGATCGTCGGGCCGCCGGCCTGGAGGAAGTCGATGTAGGTGTTGCCGTCGCGGTCGACCAGGTGCGCGCCCTCGGCCCGCTCGATCGCGAGGGGGAACGGGTAGTTGAAGGCCAGGTTGTGCTGCACACCGCCGGGGATGCGCCGCTTCGCCCGGTCGGTGATCTCCCGGCTCGCCCGGCACTTGGTGTCGTAGTAGTTGAGCACGTCGAGCATCGCGTCGTGGCGCAGCCCGCGGATCGGCTGGGCGACCAGCGCCTTCAGGCGGCGCAGCACGTCGTCGACGTCGGGATACTCGCTGATCGCGTAGCCGAGCCGGGCCGCCTCGCCGCCCTCGTCGGTGGCGCTGCCCGCGCCGCCTGCGGGGCCGTCCGGGTCGTCGGCGACGGTGTCCCGGTTGCCGGCGGTCGCGAGCGCGGCGGCCGTCGCGTCGGCGCTGGGCGGCTCCTCGTCGGCGGGCACCCGCAGCGGCGGCACCGCCTCGGTGATCTGGGCGGCGATCCGCTTCTCGTCGGCGCGCAGCTTGCCGAAGGCGACCTCGCGGATCGCGGTCGGGATGGTGTAGACCTTCCCGGTCTCGGTGGTCAGCGCCAGCAGATAGGCGATCGAGACCTTCTCCAGCAGCGCCATGTTGAACACCGCCCGGTCCGGGTCCGTGCCCAGGGCGACGATCCCGTGGTTGGCGATGATGAACGCGTTGTCCCCGCCGGCCACCTTCTTCTGCACGTTCTTTGCCAGGAAGCCGGTGCCCGACGGGGCGTAGTCGACGATGGCGACCCGCTTGCCGAGGAAGCGCACCTGCTCGTCGGTCAGCGCCGGGATCGGCCTGCGCAGGAAGGCCAGCGCCGAGGCGTACGGCTGGTGGGTGTGCACGATGGCGTTGACGTCCGGCCGCTGCCGGTAGATGTTGGCGTGCATCCCGCACTCGATCGACGGCGCGAGGCCCGCGCCGGAGCCGTCGGGCACGTGCTTGCCGGCGAAGTCGACGATGCAGACGTCCTCGACGCGCATCCGGTCGTAGTCGTAGTTGCTGGGGGTGACCGCGTACAGCTCGTGGCCGGGAACGCGGACCGACACGTTGCCCTCCGTGGCCTTGAGGTAGCCGCGGGCGAGCATGGTGCGGCACATGTCGACGACGTGCTGGCGGGACGTGCGGTGCTCCACGGTGCGCTCCTCGGTGCGGGTCACGGCGGATCGGCGGGGGTGCCCGTCGCGGTCCATCGTCGCCGGGCGACCGACGCGGAGCACCGTCCCGCCGGACGCGAGAATCAGACCCCCGATTGTCACCGCGTGACAAAATCGCGGGATGACCGCCTCCGCGACCCCCTGGCAGCGGCTCCCCGCCGACCTGGCCGCCGCGATGCGCCCGCGCCTGCCCGCCACCGTCGGGGCGGTCGCGGCGGCGGTCACCGAGGCCACCCCGGCCTTCGCCGCCATCTCCGACGCCAAGTTCGCCCGGGACGTGCGTACCGCCGTGCAGGTCGCGTTCGAGCGTTTCGTCGACCTCGTGGGCACCGCCGAGCCCGCCCTGCCGCCGCGCGTGCGGGACGTCTTCGTCGCGCTCGGTGCCGGGGAGGCACGCGAGGACCGCGGGCCGGAGGCGCTGCTGGCCGCGCAGCGGACGGCGGCCCGGCTGATGCTGCGCACCGCGTCGGAGTCGCTGGCCCGGCTGCGCCCCGTCGACACCGCAGAGCTGATCGACCTGTCGGACGCGATCACCGCGTACGTCGACGAGCTGGCTGCCGCGAGCACCGACGGCTACGCCCTCCAGCTGCGCGAGCAGGCCGGGGAGGGCGACCGGCGTCGCCGGCAGCTCGCCGAGCTGCTGCTGCGCGGCGACGGCCTGCCCGCCGCCGTCGAGGCCGCCGCCGCGCGGATCGGCTGGCCGCGCCTCGACGAGGTGGTGCCCGTCCTGCTGCCGCTGGAGCAGGCCCGCGACGCCCGGTTCCGCTACGGCGCGGACGGCCTCGTGGTCGAACGCGGACGCGACGCCGTGCTGCTGCTGCGGGCCGGCCCCCGCGCCGCCCGCCCGCAGCTCGCCGAGGCGCTGACCGGGCGCGGGGCGGTGGTGGGGCCGACGCTGGGCTGGGCGCGGGTGCCGGCGGCGGTCCGCCTCGCCGAGCTGACCGCCGGGCCGGATGGCACCGACCCGGCGCCGGTCTTCGTCGACGACCACCTGATCGCGCTGACCCTGCGCGGGGAGGCCGGCGCGCTGGCGGTGCTCGCCGCCCGCCGACTGGCGCCCCTGGCGCACCTGCGCCCGGCGCAGCGGGAGAGCCTGCTGGCCACCCTCTACAGCTGGCTGCGGCACTGGGGCTCGCGCGCCGACGTGGCCACGGAGCTGTTCGTGCACCCGCAGACCGTCAGCTACCGGGTCAAGCGCCTGCGCGAGCTGTACGGCGACGACCTGGACGACCCGGCCGCCCGGTTCGAGCTGCTCCTCGTGCTGGCCGGCCGCAGCGAGGCCCCAGCCAGCGAACCGTGGCCCACGTCGCCGCCTTCGTCGCCAGGGTGACCGTAAGCGTCGCGGGCCCGGTAACCCAATGGACGGTGAACCGGGCATCCGGCAGGGTGGGCCCATGGAACACGAGATCACCGTCGCACCCGGCGTCCGGTTGTGGGCCGAGGAACGCGGCGATCCGGGCGCACCGGCGCTGCTGCTCGTCATGGGCGCCAACGCCTCGGGCCTGACCTGGCCGGAAGCCCTCCTGGACGCGCTGGCCCGCCGGCACCGGGTCGTGCGTTACGACCACCGCGACACCGGCCGGTCGACGTGGTCCTTCGACGAGGACCCCTACCCGCTCACCGCGCTCGCCACCGACGCCGTGCAGATCCTCGACGCCCTGGGCATCGACCGCGCCCACGTGGTCGGCATGTCGATGGGCGGCCTGCTGACGCAACTGCTGCTGCTCGACCACCCGGAGCGGGTGGCGACGGCCACCCTCGTCGGCACCACCCCCATGGACGGTGGTCCCGCCGACGGGCCCGGGATCGCCCCCGCCCTGCTGGCGCTGTGGGAGACCATGCTCCAGCCACGGGACCGTGACGCCGAACTGGCCTGGCGCGTGCGGCACTGGCGCGTCCTCAACGGCGGCGCGTTGCCCTTCGACGCCGAGGAGTTCCGGCGTCGGGAGGAGCACATCATGGCGCACGCCGGGCGTCACGAGAACCCGGCTGCGCACGCCCGCGCCGACCAGGGTGGCCTCGACCGCGCCGGAGAGCTGGCGGCGGTCACCACCCCCGTCCTCGTGGTCGACTCCCCGGCCGACCCCGTCGCCGGCACCGCCTCCGCGCGGCACCTCGCGACGCTGCTGGGCAACGCCCGGCTCGTCACCGTACCCGGGCTCGGCCATGCCCTGCCGGAGGCGATCGCTCCACGGCTGGCCGAGGTGATCCTCGATCACACGACCTCCCCCGGGGGCGGTGGCTAACCGACAATCGTGCGAATCGCCACGTAACCGACCGTCGCCGCGCCCAGCCCGGCGGCGACGCTGGTCAGCGCGTTCGCCGCAGCGAGGAGCCGGGACCCGTCGCGGGCCAGGCGCAGGGTCTCGTACCCGAAGGTGGAGTAGGTGGTGAGGGCACCGCAGAAGCCGGTGCCGAGCAGTGCGCCGACCGCCGGCCCGACCGGCGCGGCGACCAGGGCCCCGAGCACCAGCGAGCCGACCACGTTCACGGTCAGGGTGCCCCACGGGAACGACGACGCGTGCCGGGCCTGCACGGCCCGGTCGGTGAGGTAGCGCAGCGGCGCCCCGACGGCCGCGCCGAGGGCGATCAGCAGGACCGTCACGGCGCGCCCCGCCCGCCGTCGGGCGGTGCCCCGTCGGGGCCCGTGCGCTCCGGTGCCGTCCGGCCGGCGTGCGCGCCGGCGGTCGCGCGGTCGAGCAGCCGGCCCGCGGCGGCGTCGCCGACCCAGACCGCGGCGACCGCACCCAGCAGGGTGGCGGCGAGGTACGCCAGCGCGGTGCCCGCCGCACCGGCGACGGCCGCCTGCCGCACGTCCACCACGTACGTGGAGAAGGTGGTGTAGCCGCCGAGCACGCCCACGCCCATGAACGGCCGGGTGAGCGGCCCGACGCGGCCGGCGGTGACCACCGCCATCAGGGCCCCGATCAGCAGGCACCCGGACACGTTGACGCCGAACGTCGCCCAGGGGAACCCGGTCGGCCGGTGCGGGACCGCCGCCTGGGCCCCCGCCCGGGCGAGCGCGCCGAACATGCCCCCGGCCGCGATGACGCCGAGCACGACCGCCGGGTGCGCGCGCAGCTCGCCCCGGTCGGCTGGCACGCGCAGGTCGACGTCGGGGTCGACCCGGCGTGGGGTCGGTCCTGTCACCTCAGCCTCCCACCCGCCTCACCGGCGTACGAGCGGCCCCGAGCCTACCGGGCGCGTCCCGGCCGGTCAGCGCCTGCCGAGCGGCACCGCCTGGACCGGGACGGCCGGTGTCGGCACCGCCGGGGCCGGGGCGGGCCCGGCGGGTCGGGCGGCCAGGCCGCCGAGCAGGGCACCCAGCAGCGCGGCGAGGGTGACGATGCCGCCGGTCACCTCCGGCGTCCAGCGGATCCCGACGGTCAGGGCGAGGCCGGTCAGGTGCCCGGCGACCAGCAGGCCGCCGAGCAGCGCCCCGGCCAGCGGCAGTCGCAGCGGCGCGTCCGGGCCGCGTGCCGCGTCGAGCCGCCACAGCAGCGCGTCGGCGAGGCCCGCGCCGCCCAGGGCCCCCAGCGCGGCCCATGTCTGCGTCGTCGGAAACTCGTGCATCACCAGGTCGTACAGCGCCACCCCGGCGACCAGGGCGGCACCCATCCCGGGGGCCGCGCGCCGCCGGTGCCCCAGCAGGAACGGTCCGACCAGCAGCAACGTCGTGAGCAGGTACGCGTCGACGCCGAGCACCGCCTGCTGCTGCGAGCCCAGGCCGGTGATGGCCCGGGTCGGGGCGAGGGTGAGGAACGCGGACGCGTACGTGAGCAGGATCGACGGCGCCATCGCGCCGAGCACCAGCGACGCGACGCCCGTGGCCGCCCGTGCGCCGCCCTCGCCGCCGGCCCACCACGAGCGCAGCGGGCTGGTCACCAGCAGCACCGCCGACGCGTCGAGCAGCAGGTGGCTCGGGCTGAACGCGGCGTCCAGGCCGACCTCCACCCCCAGCGTCTCGTGCCAGGCCAGGTCGGCCAGGCCGGCGAGCAGGAAGGTCACCGCCGCGATCGCCCCCACCCGGTAGCCGGCGGGCCAGCCGTCCCGCCACCACCGGGGCGCGCCGCCGCGCCGCCGGTACGCCAACCAGAACGTCCACGCCGCCGTGGCGACGAAGCCCGCGTAGAGCAGCCCGTGCCACGGGGTGAAGAAGCCCTCGATGGTCTCGATGATGTTGGTGTGCGCCCAGCCGTCGGACATCGCCCCGGCGGTGAGCACCGCGCCGAACAGGACGGTGACGAGGTCCTCCCGGCGGGTGGCCGGCGGTACCCCGGGGGAGGCGACTGCGGACGGTGAGGTGTCGTGTCGGACTCCGCTGCTGGTCATCGGCGGTCCTCTCGGGAGAAGGCAACTCAGCGTCATTGTGCGGCTCCCGTGGGCGACGGTCCGGGACCGTTGGCCGTCCGCGCCGGGCGCGTCGCGCTGCCTTCCACATGTCGGGACGTCCGAGCGTCGACGCCGGGTCGGAGGGCTCCGACGCTGGCCGGGGGTCGTGCGTGAGGTCAGCGGCGAGGTCGCCGCCAGGCCGGCCCCGGCGGACCTGGTGCCCCGGCTGGAGGCGCTGCTCTGATCCGCGTTCCGGCGCTGGACCGGCCAGGGGTTGCCCGGCGACCGGTCGCGCGGACCGGGCCGGCTGGTCGGACCGCGCTGGGCGCGGTGGCCGCGCTGGGCGGGCGTGATCGACCCCAGGTCGCCGACATGGGGCGTTCCGGCGCGGCCGAAGCCGCAATGTCGGCGACATGAAGCCGATCTCGGCGGTGTGGTCGGGTGCGCGATCGTTGCCGGAAGTGCTGGCCGGGGCCGGCACGTCGGTGTTCCCGCCCACACCGGCACCCGGAGCCGGACCGGACCGCGGCCGGGGCCGGGCGCCACGCCGGATGCGCCGGCCGGGTCAGGGCCGGGTGCGCCGCTTCGACCGGGGCCGGGCGCATCGCCTTGGCTGGGGCCGGGCGCGTCGTCTTGGCCGGGGCCGGGCGCGCCGCCGGGTGCGCCGAACGGGCCGGGGCCGGCAGCGTCGGCCGGAGCCGAGCCGGGGTCGGGGGCGTCGTGGGTCGCGCCGGCCGGGCCGGAGCCGTCGTCCCGGCGCGGCGGACGACGGCCGCCCGGACCGCCCGGGGCAGCCGGTCGCGCGCCACCCGACGCAGCGCCGGGTCGGCGACGTCGTACCCGCCCCGCGTCGCACGGCGCAACAGCCCGCGCGCGGTGAGCCGGTGCAGGATCGGCTCGGCGTGGCCCGCCGGCCAACCGAGGGCCCGGTCGACCGTCGCGGCGGCGACCCCCGGGCCCAGCGCGGCGCCTCCCGGGCCCAGCGCGGCGGCGACCATCAGCGTGGCGCGCTCCCGGCCGTCGCAGGCGTCCAGGCGGGCGCCGGCACTCGCCAGCACCCGCTGCGGCGGCTGCGCCGGGTCCGCGCCGTCGGCCAGCTGCCGCACGTATGCCTCGGCGTGCCCCGGCAGGCCCCCGACCAGGGGCAGCAGCCGGGTCGCCAGCGCCGCCGGCTGCCCGGCCCGGGCCAGCAGGCGCCGCAGCAGCCGCCCGGTCTCCACCGCCGCCAGCGGCGGCAACGACACCTCGTCGTGCCGGCTGTCCGGCCCGGGGTGGTCGATCGTCCACTCCGGACGCTGCGTCGTCACCACCGCCAGCGGCACCCCCCGGGCGACGGCCGCGGCGAACAGGGCACGCAGGAACCGGCCCGCCGCCGGGGCGGCCCGGTCGGCGTCGTCGACCGCCAGCACGACGGGCTGCCGGTCGGCCAGGCGCAGCAGCACCCGCTGCCACACCGCCGCGCCGACCGGCGACGACCCGTCGAGCAGTCCCTCCAGCGCGACCACCGTGGACAGCACCCGCCCCGAGGGAACCAGGCCGTCGAGCGCCGCCAGCAGCCGTTGGCGTACGGTCGCCGGCGCCTCGTCGGCGCGCAGGCCCGCGAACGCGCGCAGCAGGTCGGCGGCGGGCTCCAGCGGCCGCTCGGGGCACGGCGGGCAGGCCGCGACGTACCAGCGCACCGGCACGCCGTCGACGGCCTCGACCGCGCGGCGCAGCTCGTGCAGCACCCGGCTCCGGCCGCTGCCGGCCGGGCCGACCAGCGACACCCAGCGCGGGCCGCGCTCGCGGGCGGCGTGGACCACCCGGTCCCGGGCGGTGGCGAGCTGCCGGCGGCGGCCGACCAGCCGGCCGTGGTGGCGGCCCGGTTCGGGGTGGGTGGCCCCGACGGCGAGCGCGACGTCCATGGGCCGCGGCTTGCCCGCGACGGTCAGCGGGCCGAGCGCCCGGTGGACGATCACCCCGGCGGTGGCGCGTCGGGTGGCCGCGCAGACCACGACGCCGCCGGGCGGGGCGTGCTCCTGGAGGCGGGCGGCGGCGGTGATCACCGAGCCGCTGGCCATGCCGTGCGCGCCGTCGCGGATGGCCGCGACGTCCACCAGCGCCTCGCCGGTGGCGACCCCGACCCGGGTCCGCAGGGCTGCCACGCCGGGCAGGGCGCGCCCGTCCAGCGCGCGCTGGATCTCCAGCCCGGCCCGCACCGCCCGGTACGCGTCGTGGCCGTCGGACTCCCGGGCCCCGAACAGGGCCATCACCGCGTCGCCGACGTACTTCTCGACCACGCCTCCCCAGCGGGCGAGCACCCCGGCGACGGTGTCGAAGTAGGCGCGTTGCAGGGCCCGGACGTCCTCCGGGTCGAGCCGGTCGACCAGCGAGGTCGAGCCGACGATGTCGGCGAAGAGCACGCTGACCGTCCGTCGTTCCTCCGGCACCGGCCAGTCGGCCGGCGTCGACGACTGCGTTCCCTTGACGATCGTGGACATTGGCATCGCACCGCCTTTCCCCCCGCTTGGTGCCTGACGACCTCAGGAGACTCCCACCACCGGTCCGACGGGGGATCGGCAGAACGACGTATGTCGGCCTACCGCAACCTTTAGTCGCAATGTCGACGCGAGGCGTACCAGTGGGGGCGAAGACCCGTAGAACGGTCCGGGGACCTGTGACTAGGCTGCGAACCATGGCCAGCGATGTGGACCTCGCACCACTCGTCGGCCGTGCCGACCACCTCGCGACGCTGCGATCCGCGCTGCTCGACGGCGTGGGTCCGGGGCAGACGGCGGCGGTGTTCGTCACGGGCGAGAGCGGGGTGGGCAAGACCCGGCTGCTGCGCGAGGCGGGTGACCGGTTTCGCGCCGGGGGCGCGCTCGTGCTCACCGGCACGTGCCTCGACATCGGCGACTCGTCTCCCCTGCATCCGCTGCTGCAGGCGTTGCGGCGCTTCGACGCCGAGCTGACGGCCTCGCACGCGCGGACGTCGTCGGCGGTGCGCGGGCTGTTGCAGATGTTCGCCGCGGAGACGGCCGGCCCGGACGGGGCGGGTGCCCTGCTGGAGCGGGTCTCCCGGGGGTTGCACCTGGTCGCCCAGGGCCGCCCGCTGGTGCTGGTGCTGGATGATCTGCAGTGGGTCGACCGCAGCACCCGGCAGTTGCTGCTCTATCTGCTCGCCGGGCTGGGTGACCTGCAGTTGTCGGTGTTGGCGGCGGTGCGGGCCGAGTCGTTGCAGGGCGCGCACCCGCTGCGGCGGGTGTTGACCGAGCTGCGTCGCCTGCGGTCGGTGCGGGTGCTCGACCTCGCCCCGCTCGACCGTGCGGGCACCGAGCAGCTGGCTGCGGCGGTGGTGGGCGGGCCGCTGGTCGCCGAGGCGGCGGAGTCGCTGTGGCAGCGCAGTGGCGGGAACCCGTTCGTGGTCGAGGAGTTGGCGCGGGACCTGCGCGAGGGGCGCGACGGGCTGTCGGAGACGCTGCGGGAGGTGTTCCTGGCGCGGGTGGACGCGTTGCCGCAGGCCGCGCATGCGGTGGTGCACGCGGTGGCGGCCGGGGTGGAGCCGGTGGCGCACTGGCTGCTGGCGGAGGTGACGCGGCTGCCGGAGGGGGAGCTGATCGACGCGGTGCGGGCGGCGGTGGCGCACCGGTTGCTGGTGGGCGACGACGACGGGTACCGGCTGCGGCACCGGCTGGTGGCGGAGGTGCTCTCCGACGAGTTGCTGCCCGCGGAGCGGTCGGTGCTGCACCGCCGGTACGCGGAGGCGCTCACGACGGCCCCTGCCGAGCTGCACCAGGCGCGGCTGGCGCACCACTGGCGGTTGGCGGGGGAGCCGGCGCGGGCGCTGCCGGCGGCGGTGGCGGCGGCGCAGGAGGCCGAACGGCTGCACGGTTACGCCGAGGCGCACCGGCACTGGTCGGTGGCCCTGCAACTGGCCGGATCGCCGGCCGCCGGGGCGGCACCGGCCGACGGCGGGCTCGACGTCGGCCGCGCGGAGCTGCTGCGCCACGCTGCCGAGGCGGCCCACCACTGCGGCGAGCACGCCCGGGCGCTGTCCCTGTTGGAGGAGTTGGCCGCCGCCGCGGAAGCGCCCCCGGTCTGCGCGTTGCACATCCGACGGGCCCGTTACCTGGCCGCCGCCGGTCGGTCCGCGCCGGCCGAGGAGGAGTACCGGCGGGCCCTGGCCGCCGCCGACTGCACTCCCCAGGAACGGGCCACCGCCGCCGCGCACCTGGCCGAGCTGCTGCTGCACCTGGGCCGCTACGCCGACGCCGGCGACCGGGCCCGGGAGGCCCTGGAGCTGGCCGCCGCCGTGGAGGGGTCCGTCTCCGAGGTGGTGCTGGCCAGCATGGCGCTGGGCTTCAGCGAGGCATACCTGGAGGATCCGGACGCCGGGCTGGCGGTCATGCGCGAGGCCCTCGACACCGCCGAGCGGGCCGGTCGGCCCGAGGACGTGGCGTGCGCGTACCTGCACCTGGCGGAGCTGCTGACCGGGCCGCTGAACATCCTGGAGGAGGGGGTGGTGGTGGCCCGCCGGGGCGCCGAGCGGGTCGCCGAGCTGGGGCTGGGCCGCACGTACGAGACCCGGTTGCTGGCCATCGCCACGAACGGGCTGTTCCGGGTGGGGCAGTGGGCCGAGGCGGAGAAGGTGGTCGCGGCGGCGCTGCGGCACCGCCCGTCCGGCGCGGACGCCGTCGAGCTGCTGCTGGCCCGCTGCCGACTCTCCGTCGGGTACGGCGACATCGAAGCCGCCGACCGGGACCTGGAGGCCGTGGCCACCGTGCTGGCCGGCGGCGGGGCCCGGCACGTCATCCCGCTGCTCACCCTGCGCGCCGGGCTGGCCATGTGGCAGGGCCGGCACGACCTGGCCCGGCAGGCGGTGCAGCGGGGCCTCACCGAGAGCCGCTCCGACGACGTCGGCATCCTCGCCGCCCTGGTCTGGCACGGGCTGCGCGCCGAGGCAGAGGCGCACGCCGCCCGGGCCACGGTGGACACCACGGCGGTGCGCCGGCTGCGCGAGGTGGCCGTGCGGGTGGCCCGAAAGAGCGAACACGCCGCCCGGCCGGTGCGCGACGTCGTCGACGGGTTCCTGGCGCTGTGCGACGCCGAGGTCAGCCGCCTCGACGGCAGCGACCCGCAGCTGTGGGCGCGCTCGGTGACCGAGTGGGACCGCCGACACCATCCGTACCCGGCGGCGTACTCGCGGCTGCGGCAGGCCGAGGCGCTGCTGGCCCGGCGCAGCCGCACGGCGATGGCCGGCAAGCTGCTGCGCGAGGCGTACCAGGTGGCGCAGGGGCTGGGCGCGGAGCCGTTGAGCACCGAGATCCGCACGTTGGCGACCCGGGCACGGGTGGCGTTGGAGGACCGGGGCGCCTCGGCCGAGGGGCGCTCGGCGGCCGGGGCCGAGCCGTCCGGCGACGAGCTGACGGTGTTGACGGCCCGGGAGCGCGAGGTGCTCGCCGCGGTGGCCGAGGGGCTGACCAACAGGGAGATCGGCCAGCGGCTGTTCATCAGCGAACGCACCATCGGCGTGCACGTGTCGCACATCTTCGACAAGCTCCAGGTGCGCACCCGCGTGCAGGCCAGCGCGATCTTCCTGCGTAACCGTCCCGAGTAGACGCCGACGACGTACGCCCGTCGCCCGGTTATACGTCGTTCTACTGATCCGCCGCACGGACCACGGCTGAGAGGCTGTGCCCCGACGCCGCGGCACGGGAATGGCGCGGCGCGCAGGGGGGAGGACGAATGGGGTTGGGCGAACCGGTCTGGGGCCCGGTACATGAGGACATCGTGGGGCTGCTCGCCGACCACCCGGCGGACGTGCCGGCGGTGGTCGACCACCTCACCAAGCTCCAGGACCTGCTGGTGCGGCTGCCCCCGCTGGAGCGCAGCTGCCCCCTGGCGGACTTCAACGAGCTCTACCTGACCATCACCACCAGCGTGCTGAACGGCCTGTACGACGACCGCTTCGCCGACCCGGTCTTCCTGGCCCGGCTCGACGTGGAGTTCGCCGCCCGCTACTTCGACGCGCTGCGCTACTGGACGGAGTCCAGCCCGGCCACCCCCCGGGCCTGGGCCTGCCTGTTCCGGCGGATGCGTGGTCCGGACGCCCGGCCGCTGCCGTCGGCCGCGGCCGGGGTGAACGCCCACATCAACTTCGATCTGCCGTTCGCGCTGGTGACCACGTTCGACAGCCTGGAGTCCGAGCCGGTCGACGGCACCGACCAGCACCGCGACTACCTGGAGATCAACCAGATCTTCGCCGAGCGGATCCCGGAGCTGCGGCGCGGCTACCTGGACAACTGGCAGCTCATGATCGACATGCTCAACGGCGACATCGACGACTGGTACCAGGGCGAACTGGTCGAGTACACCCGCAACGTGGCCTGGCGCAACGCCCAGAAGATCTGGCGCTGCCGGCACGATCCGGAGGCCCGCGAGTGTGAGCGCGTACGGCTGGACGACAACGCCGCCGCGCTCGGCCGGCTGCTGCTCTCGCCCCTCGGGGCGTTCCTGCAGTAGCCGGGTACGGGGGGTCCCCGCGCTACCGGGGGGGAAGCGCGGGGACACCCCCTGTCCGTGCCACCTCGATGCCCACGTGGCCGCCTGGTCCGCCGCGCTGAGCTGACCGGCCGTCCGGTGCGTCGACGCGGACCCGCCCGACTTTCCTCGCCGGTTCGGCCAGGACGGGCGGCGGGTTGCGCCTACGGTCGGGTCAGGGCGTGGAGGGGGCGCGCATGGCGCAGCGGCGGGACGGTGGGCAGCCGAGGCGGACCTGGGGTCACCGGCGTCCGGCGGTCCCGAGCGACCAGGTGGTGGTCCCGGCGTGCGTCGAGCGGGCGACCCGTCCTGAGCAGCCCGCCGGCCGGCTCGGCCGCTGGCTGTTCCAGCACCGGGTGCCGCCCGTGGGGCCGGAGGCCGGGGAGGCGCAGGGCCGGGCGCACCCGTGGTGGCAGGTGATGTGCCTGACCGGGGTGGACTACTTCTCCACCTTGTCGTATCTGCCCGGCATCGCCGCGCTGGCGGCCGGGGCGCTCTCCCCGCTGGCGACGCTGTTGATCGTGGCGCTGACCCTGTTCGGGATGCTGCCGATGTACCGGCGGGTGGCCCGGGAGAGCCCGCACGGGCAGGGCTCGGTGGCGATGCTGGAGCGGCTGCTGCCGTTCTGGCGGGGCAAGATCTTCGTCCTGGTCCTGCTCGGCTTCGTGGCCACCTCGTGGATCATCACGATCACCCTCTCCGCCGCCGACGCCACCGTCCACCTGTTGGAGAACCCGTACCTGCCGGCGTCCTTCCCGCGCGGCACCCTCGCCGCCGTGGCGGTGACCGTGCTGCTGCTGGTGGTCCTCGGCGGGGTCTTCCTGCTGGGGTTCCGCGAGGCGGTGACGGTGGCCGTACCCCTGGTCGTGGTCTTCCTCGGGCTGAACGCCGTGATCGTCGCGGCGGGCGCGGCGGCGATAGTGGCGGACCCGGCCACGGTGGGGGACTGGACCGCTGCCCTGACGGCCGGCGGCGGCGGGGTCGGCGGCCTGCTCGGCCCGGCGGTGCTGGCCTTCCCACTGCTGGTCCTGGGCCTGTCCGGCTTCGAGACCGGGGTGAGCATGATGCCGCTGGTGCGCGGCGACGGCCCGGACGCCGAGCGGCGGCTCGCCGCCCGGATCCGCAACACGCGCCGACTGCTCACCGCCGCGGCGCTGATCATGTCGGTGTACCTGGTCGCCACCACCTTCGTCACCACCGTGCTGATTCCCGCGCGGGAGTTCCGGCCGGGTGGGGCGGCCAACGGCCGGGCGCTGGCCTGGCTGGCGCACGAGCAGCTCGGCGAGGCGTTCGGCACGGTCTACGACGTCAGCAGCGTGCTGATCCTCTGGTTCGCCGGTGCCTCGGCGATGGCCGGTCTGATCAACATCGTGCCGCGCTACCTGCCCTCGTACGGGATGGCGCCGGAGTGGGGCCGGGCGGTGCGCCCGGTGGTGATCGTCTACACGCTGATCAGCATCGTGCTCACCGTCGCGTTCCGCGCGGACGTCAACGCGCAGGCCGGCGCGTACGCCACCGGGATCCTGGCGATGATGGTCTCCGGCGCGGTGGCGGTGACGATCGCGACGGCCCGCGCCCGTCACCGGTTCGCGGCGGTCGGCTTCGCCGTGCTCACCGTCGTCCTGCTCTACGCCCTCGTGGAGAACGTGATCGCCAAGCCGGACGGGATCGCCATCTCCGGCCTGTTCATCGCGGGCATCATCGGCGTCTCGCTGATCTCCCGGGTCACCCGCACCACGGAGCTGCGCGCCGACCGGATCGAGTTCGACGACGACGCCCGCCGGTTCGTCGCCGAGTCCCTCGCCCACGACGGCCGGCTGCACCTCATCGCCAACAAGCGCGGCAGGGGGGCGGTGAAGGAGTACACGGTCAAGGAGCGCGCGCAGCGCGGCATGAACCCGGTGCCGGGCGCCGCTGACGTGCTCTTCCTGGAGGTCGACGTGGTCGACCCGTCGGAGTTCAGCCGGGTGCTGCGGGTGCACGGGGTGCAGGTCGGGCGGTACCGGGTGCTGCGGGCGGCCAGTCCCGCCGTGCCGAACGCGATCGCCGCGATCCTGCTCGCGCTGCGCGACGCCACCGGGGTCCGCCCGCACGCGCACTTCGAGTGGTCCGAGGGCAATCCGATCGCCCACCTGCTGCGCTATCTCATCCTGGGGCGCGGCGACACCCCGCCCGTGGTGCGGGAGATCATCCGCAAGTCGGAGCGGGACCCGTCGCGTCGCCCCGGCATCCACGTCGGCGGCTGAGCGGCGAGGGATACGCCCGAGAGTTACCGATCTACCCCTTTAGACGTGAATTAAACGTTTATTCATGTACGCCTGACTTGCCCTCTTTCACTCCGTATCGTGACCTTCGGTGGTTGCCGCGAGGTACGCCATCCGGCGCCCCGTTCCGGCGTCGCCGCGTCATTTCGTGCAGGAGAGGCAGGACCGTGATGTTCACGTACCAGGGCAACCGGCGAGCGACGCCCGGCAGGCGACGGTCCCGGTGGTTCTTAGCCGGCGGCGTGGTGGCCGGCAGCCTGGTGGTCGGCGCGGCCGGTGCCACCGGCGTCGCCGCCCTGGCCGCCAACCGTGTTCCCGGCGTCACCGACCAGGGGCGGGCGGCGGCCGTGCGCGACGACGGCCCCGACGCGGGGCGGTGGACCGACGAGGACACCCCGGGCGGCCCCCGCCGGCCCGCCGGCAGGCCGGACGAGGCGGGCGCCCCGGACGGGCCGGGTGCGCGCCGGCCGCCCCTGCTCACCGTGCCCTGCGACTCGGCCCGGCTCGTCGCCGCGCTCGTGCAGGCCAACGCGGAGGGTGGGGCGACGGTGCGGCTCGCGCCGAAGTGCACCTACACGCTCAGCCACGCCTTCCAACAGCCCGACGAGTACGACGGCGGCATCCGCGACGCCCGGGAGGCCGCCGACGCCGCCGAGACCCCCGGCGACGCCGAACTGCCGCCGCGCCAGCCGGGCGATGACAACACCGGCCTACCGGTGATCTACCAGGCGATCACCGTCGAGGGGTCGGGGGCGACCATCGCCCGGGGCGGGAACGCCGAGACCTTCCGCTTCTTCACGGTGCGCGACGGCGGCGAGCTGACCCTGCGCGACGTCGTCCTGCGCAACGGCCGGTCCACCGCGGAGGGTGGCAGCGTGCACGTCGTGCACGGGGCCACGGCCGTCCTCGAACGCACCACGGTCGTCGGCAGCACCTCCGTCTCGGCGAAGGAGGGCGGCGGCGGGGTCTTCAACGACGGCAACATGGTGGTCCGCGAGAGCCGGTTCGTCGGCAACTCGGCCGCCGGCGCCGAGGGCAAGGGCGGTGGCATGCTCAACGGTGGCGTGCTGACCATGACGAAGACGGAGTTCCGCGACAACAGCGCCAACGGCTACGGCGGCGGGCTCGCCAACTACCGGGGCGCGGCCGACATCGCCACCACGATTCTCGCGCACAACATCGCGGGACAGGGGGGCGGCCTGGCCAGCTTCTCGGCCCGGACGAAGGTCGAGGACACCCGGGTCGTGGACAACACCGCCGGGGCCGGCGGCGGCATCGCGAACTCCGACGCGGTGCTGGTCCTGCGCGGCCTGGTCGTCGAGGGCAACACCGCCAGCGGCAACGGCGGGGGCATCTCCAGCGTCCAGGGCCTGCTGCCGATGGACGACAGCGTCGTCACCGGCAACCACGCCCGGGGCAACGGCGGTGGCATCTTCGCCGACCGCTCCAACCTCCTGGTACGCACCAGCGAGGTGAGCGGCAACGCCGCCGCCGGCGCGAAGTCCACCGGCGGCGGCATCCACACCATCGCCGGGCAGCTCTCCCTGTTCAAGAGCAAGGTGGTGGGCAACAGCTCGACGCTGCCCCCGGGCGGGATCTTCGCCGACCGGGCCCGGGTCAGGATCGACGACGCCAGCGTCATCATCGAGAACCGGCCCACCAACTGTGTGGGCAGCAAGGTCACGATCGCCCACTGCTTCCGCTGATCGCCTGATCCACCTGACCTGCCCGATCCACCTGACCCGCCCGGTCCGGCCGGCGGCGGGATCTTGGTCAGTTCCTGTTCGCTCGTGACGGCAACTGTCCAAGAACGCTGGCAGGGATCGCGACGCGAAGCGGCCCGCCCCCGCGATCGGGGGCGGGCCGCAATCGTGTCGTGCCGCTCGTCCTACTCGGACGGCTCGGGAAGCTCGCAGTCGACCTTCGGGTTGGCGCCGATGTAGTTCAACGGCCCGGCGACGATGGTCACCAGGATGGTGCCCGCCTCGGCGCAGTTGGTGTCGTCGCCGTTGTAGTAGCCCCGCTGCCCAGCGGCGATGGCGCCGATGACCAGCCAGATGACAAGGATGATTCCCAGAATCGACGGGCCGCGCCGCATGGGTTCCTCCCGGGTCGTGGTGGGTTTCGAGGTGCGACCGATGTACCCAACCGCCCCGAGCGGCTAAACGACCGCCGCCCCGCCTGCGCAGACGCGGGCGGGGCGGCAGCGCAGACGCAGGCGGGGATGTGGGCGGCCTGGCGGTATCCGGGCCGGCGGATCCGCCCGTGCCGGCGACATGGCGGTCCCTCGCGCCGGTGACCCGGCGCCGGCCCGGCGTTCGTCAGTCGGCGGTGCCGCCCGCCGGGAGCACCCGGTCGGCCTCGGCCGGGGCACCGGTGAGGACCTTGGCCTGCTGGGGCCACGTGGCCAGGCTGGGCGCGGCCCGCAGGCCGGCGGCGCGGATCGTCTCCCGCAGGGCCGCCTCGTCGAGGTCGGCGAGCTGCCGGTAGGTGCGGATGCCGGCGTCCTGGAGCGCGGCGGCCATCTTCGGGCCGATGCCCTGGATGCGACGGAAGTCGTCGGCCGACCCGGTCGACGCCGCCCCGCCGACGGCCGGCGCGGGCCCGGGCTCGACCGGGGCGGCGGCTGCGGGCTCGACCGGGGCGTCCTGCGCCTCGGACCCGTCGGTGGCGGGCGACACGGCGTCGTCGACCGGGATACGCGGCGCGGGGACGACGGGCGTCGTGGCCGCTGCCTCCGCCACCGGCTGGGCCGGCGCGCTCTCCGCCACCGGCTCGGGCTCGGCCACCGGCTCGGGCTCGGCCACCGGCTCGGGCTCGGCCACCGGCTCGGCCACCGGCTCGGGCTCGGCCACCGGCTCGGCCACCGGCTCGGGATCCGTCGCCGGCTCGGCGGACGCCACGGCGACCGGCTCGGGCTCCGGGGCGTCGGCGGTCGCCGCCGGCTCGTCGGTCCGGTCGGGCACCGGTGCGGCGTCCCCGGCGGGCACGCTGGCGGCAGGGGCGGTGTCGACCACCGGCCCGGGGCGGTCACCGTCGCCCGTGTCGGAGGGAGAGCCACCGGCCGCGGGGGCGTCGTCCGTGGCGGTGGGGGTGAACGCGACCGGGTCGGCGTCGCCGAGGACCCCGCCGGGCGGGGTGGGGGAGGCGGTGTCCGGGGTGGGCCGGTCGAGGACGGCGACGGGGGCCGCCGCCGGGGCGACCGTCGCCTCCGGCCGCTGCTCGTCGACGGTGGCCTCGGGGGCGGCGCTGGACACCGCCGCCACGCCGGCGACGGGGTCACCCTCCACGATGGGCGTCGCGCCGGTGGGCGTGTTCTGCCGGCCACGCAGCGCCCATCCGGCTGCCGCACCCACCAGCAGCGCCAGGATCACGATCAGCCATTGCCCGAAACTCGACGGCACGTCGAACCTCCCTCTTGTGAGAGCGTCGGTGAAAAGTCGCGAGAAAAATCCGTCGCAGCTTCGCACACGCGCCGTGTCGGCGACAGGGAGGTCCGGGCGCTTCCGGCGCTGGTGGGGCGCTTCGAACCCGGGGTGGCGTCAAGGTGACCGAGAGTGAGGCGGCGTACTCAGTCCTCCTCGCCCCGGTAGGTGTAGAAGTCGTCGACGAACTTGCGTCGCAGCCGGGGCACCCGACTGGTGATCCCGAAGTAGCCGCGCGCCCCGAGCAGCGCGAGTCGTCCGACCACCGGACGGTAGATCCGGTCGTCGCCGCTGGTGCCGCTGCGGTGCAGCGAGTCGTGCACCCGGGCGAACCCGTACGGGAGCATGGCGGCCTCGTAGTCGGCGACCGCCTGCACCAGGGTCTTCTCGCCGGCGGCGGCCGACCTGATCTGCCGGCAGAGCAGGGCGGCGTCGCGCAGGGCGGTGTTCGCGCCGACCCCGCGCCCCGGGGTCATGGTGTGGATGGCGTCGCCGAGCAGGGTGACGGTGCTGCTCTTCCAGGCCGGTACGGGCTCGGAGGTGGACACCTTGATGGGCAGGGCGCTGCCGGGATCGCTGCGGGCCAGCAGTTCCCGCAGGTGGGGGTGCCAGTTGTGGGTGAGTTCCTGGGCGAGCCGGACCAGGTCCTCGCCGCGGCGGCGCATCACGTCGGCCGGGAACCTGCGGGCCGTACTCCAGATGATGAAGTTGATGTTGTCGCGGGTGGTGTCGTGGCGCAGGCCGGGCCAGCGGCGCAGCAGGTCGGCGTCGGCGTCGGCGACGCCGGGCTTGGGGTCGCCGTTGCGGTCCCACCTGAACTCCATCACGTGCAGCACGCCCATCATCCCGCCCGCGCCGAAGACCAGCGAGATGCCCTGCGCGACGCGTTCGGGCAGCAGCGACCGGGTGTGTTCGGTCAGCGGGATCCGGGTGGCGATGTTGATGGTGCCGGCGTCCCTGATCACCGCGTGCGGCAGGTACTGGCGGCGTACGGCGGAGTGCGTGCCGTCGGCGGCGACCAGCAGGTCGCCGGTGGCCGTGGTGCCGTCGGCGAAGTGCGCGGTGACCGTGCCGTCGTCGCGTTGCTCGTAGTGGGTGAACGTCCTGTCGAACTCGACGGTGTCCTCCAGGCCGGTGAGCAGGACCTGGCGCAGGGTCATCCGGGCGACCGAGCGTTCGGTGTCGACGTCGTCGGTGTCCGGGCGCAGCGGGAACGAGGCGGTCTGCCGCAGCCGTTCGGTGACGACGTTGAAGTAGCGGGGGCCGCGGGCGCAGGTGACGGCGAAGATGTCGAACAGCTCCGGCGGGAGGCACTCCCGCAGCGCCTTGCTGCCGGTGGGCCCGATGCCGACCCGGTAGCCGAGCAACCCGTCGGCGCGGGTGGCGTGGCGTTCGTGGACGGAGACGCGGATTCCGGCCCGGCGCAGCCCGTGGGCCAGGCACAGGCCGCCCGTGCCGGCCCCGATGATCACCACGTGCGGTGGGTTGGCCACCATGGTCCCGGCTTCCCGGCTCAGCCGGCCGTGCCGGTGGCGCCGACCGACGAGGTGGCGTCCCAGCTGTAAAAGCAGCCGGCGAGCGCGTCACGCGGTGAGCGCCAGGTCGGCAGGTACGGCGAGGTGTGCGCGGAGAGCCGCTCGTTGACCTGGCGGTAGAGCGGGTGGTTGCGGGCCGCGGCCAGGGCATCGGCGTCGACGTCGGCGGTCTCCATCAGGTGTACGCACAGGTCGTGCAGGCAGTACAGGGAGCGGTGCCGGACGCCGGTGAGGCCCGGTAGCTCCGTCGCGTCGGACTCGGCGAAGATCTGCGCCACGCGTCCCTCCGCGCCAGGGATGATCCTGCTGACGATCAGTAGACGACTCATGGGACCCCTCCCGCAGGCGGTGCTCCTGGATCAAGGTCGGGCGACCACGGCACCGGTTCTGCGACCACCATGCCGACCGCTCTGTCACGTTGCTGTCACCGTGGGTGTGTTTGTGGTGACGCGCCGGGCCGGCGCGGCTCGGGAGGCGTCGGGCGGCTGGCCTGCCGGATGGGCGCGAGCGTGTCGTGCAGCAGGGCGGTCATCGCCGGGGACGGCTCCAGGCGTAGTTCCCGCAGGATCAGGTCGCGATAGGCGTAGAAGGCGTGCACGGCCTCGAAGACGTTGCCCTCGGCGAGGTGGACGCGCACCACCAGCCGGTGCGGGGTCTCGCGCAGCGGCTCGGCGGCCATGGCCTCCAGCGCGGCCTCCAGGGCCTCGCCGTGCCGGCCCGCCGCGAGGTGGTTGCGGGCCACCTGTTCCAGCATGTGCAGCCGCAGTTGGCGCAGGCGTTCGCGTTCCAGCAGCACCCAGTCGTCGTACCAGCCGGGGAGCAGATCGTGCCGGCCGGCGGTGAGGGCGGTGCCGGTGCTGCCCGGGTCGTCTCCGTCGCGGACGCGGGCGGCGGTGCTGGTCAGGTCGTCGACGTCGAGCCGTACGTGGGGGTCGAGGCTGGTGGTGTCGCCGGTCGTGACCAGGGGGCAGCACGGGTCCTGGCGCAGCCGCCACAGCGCGGTGCGCAGCGAGGACAGCGCCCGTTCCTCCGGCGCCTCGGGCCAGAGCAGGCCGGCGAGGTGGCTGCGGGTGGCGCCGGGGCGCAGCCCGATGAGCGCGAGGACCCGTTGCAGACCACGGGGCACGACGACGGGGGTTTCGTCGTGCAGCAGGCGGAATCCGCCGAGCAGGTGCAGCGAGACGTCCGGGGTGGGGGCGTCGCCCGTGGTCGGCGTGGGCGGATCAGCGGTCACGGCGGTACCCCCTGCACCGGACCTCGTCCGGACTCCTCGTGCGTCCCGGCGTGCTCGCCCCGGGGACGCCACTGTCTCCGGTGGCTCCACGCGGCGCGGCTCGGGTGCCGCGACCGCCGGGCTGGCCCGCTCGAAGATTAACAACAATGATTACGGTGAGTCAACACGGCGTGGGGCGCGGTCGATGCCATCGTGGACGGCGAAGTGCCTGCCAACTGCGAATACTTGTCGCCATCGGGTCTGCCCTCTCAGTCGAAGCATGGATTGTCCACAGGATTCATCAACGCAGCGTCACGGTTGATCGTGTCCGGGAGGGGGCGGCGGTGACGCCTCGGTGACGGCGGTGCGCGCACCGTGGCGGCAGTCGTCCCGCGTGACGGCGAGTTCACGCCGCGCCGTCGCGCGCCCGAGGGAGGCACGTCCATGGACCGTTCGCTGATTGTCGCCAGGGTGGTTCCCGATGCCGAGGAACAGGTCGCCGAGATCTTCGCCGAGTCCGACGCGACGGAACTGCCGCACCTGGCCGGGGTCCGGCACCGGTCGCTGTACCGGCTGGGCGACCTCTACGTCCACCTGCTGGAGACCGAGCGGCCGGGGGAGACCGCCGTGGCGGGAATCCGGGAGCACCCCGAGTTCGCCCGGGTCAGCGAGCGGCTGCAGCCCTACGTCTCGCCGTACCTGCCGACGTGGCGCTCGCCCCGGGACGCCATGGCGCGCTGCTTCTACCGCTGGGACCACGCGGGGCGGCGGCCGTGACCGCCGTCGGTCCGTCCGGCCCCGACCAGAGGAGGAAACGATGACCGTCACCCACGGCCGACCGCTCACCGCCGAGATCGCCGAGATCCTGGTGGCGAACTGCGGCTTGGACGCCGAGGCCGCGGCCCGGGAGCCCGCCGCGTCCCTGGCGGACCTCGGCATGGACTCCCTCGCCCTGCTCGAACTGTCCGCGGTGGTCGCCGACCGGTACCGGGTGCGCCTGCCCGAGGACGCCGCCCGGCTGAGCATCGCCGAGGTCGCCGACCTGGTGTCCCGGGCTACCGACCCGCCCGGGCACACCGAGAACAGCATCGTCGTCGCCGCGCCGCTGCGGCTGGTGTGGGAGCTGACCAACGACGTGGCGAACTGGCCGAACCTGTTCACCGAGTACGCCTCGGCGCAGATCCTCGAACGCGACGGCCGCACCGTGCGGTTCCGCCTCACCATGCACCCCGACGAGAACGGCGCCGTGTGGAGCTGGGTGAGCGAGCGCACCACCGACTGGGAGAACCGCGAGGTGCGGGCGCACCGGGTGGAGACCGGCCCGTTCGAGTACATGCGCATCCACTGGCGCTACGACACCGAGCCCGACGGCACCCGGATGACCTGGGTGCAGGACTTCGCGATGCACCCGAGCGCCCCGCTGGACAACGCCGGGATGACCGAGCGGATCAACACCAACAGCCGCGTCCAGCTCGCGGTCATCAAGGAACGGATCGAGCGGGCGGCGCGGGCCGGCTCCGCCACCACGGGAGGCGATGATGAGTGAGACCACCGCCCGGCGCACGGCCGACGACCCGGCGTACCGGACGGTCGCCGCCCGCGACGTCCCGGCCGACCGGCGGCGCGGCGGCGAGCTGCGGGTGCTGCTCGGGCCGGGGACGGTCGGCAGCACCTCCGGGTTCATGGGGGTCGCCGGCCTCGCCCCGGGCGAGCGCATCGCCGAGCACTACCACCCGTACAGCGAGGAGTTCCTGTACGTGGCGCGGGGGGCGATCACCGTGGACCTGGACGACCGGCCGGTGCCGCTGGCCGCCGGGGAGGCGCTGTTCGTGCCGGTCAACGTGCGGCACCGGCTGCGCAACACCGGCGAGGAGCCGGCCGAGGTGGTCTTCCACCTGGGCCCCCTCGCGCCCCGGCCGGAGCTGGGACACGTCGACACCGAGCTGGCGGAACAGCGGGGCCCGTCGTGACCGCGCGCCGCACGGTGGTGACCGGCATCGGGGTGGTCGCCCCCGGCGGCGTGACCCGGGACCGGTTCTGGAAGACGATCACCGAGGGACGTACGGCGACGCGGCGGATCACGTTCTTCGACCCGGCGCCGTTCCGCTCCCGCATCGCCGCCGAGTGCGACTTCGACCCGATCGCCGCCGGGCTCACCGAGGCCGAGCGGCGCCGCGCCGACCGGTACGTGCAGTTCGCCCTGGCCTGCTCGATCGAGGCGGTCGCCGACAGCGGCCTGGAGCTGACCGACGCGCAGCGCGACCGCGCCGGGGTGGTGCTGGGCACCGCCGTCGGTGGCACCATGGCCCTGGAGCAGGAGTACGTGGCCGTCAGCGACGCCGGCAGCCGCTGGCTGGTCGACCACGACCGGGGCGGGCCGTACCTGTACCAGGCGCTCGTGCCCAGCAGCCTCGCCGCCGACGTGGCCTGCCGGCACGGACTGCACGGCCCTGCGCAGGTGGTCTCCACCGGCTGCACCTCCGGCATCGACGCCATCGGGTACGCCCACCAGCTCATCGCCGACGGCGAGGCCGACATCGTCCTGGCGGGGGCGGCGGACTCGCCGATCTCCCCGGTCACGGTCGCCTCCTTCGACGCGATCAAGGCGACCAGCCCCGACAACGACGACCCGGCGCACGCGTCCCGCCCGTTCGACGCCGACCGGCACGGCTTCGTCCTCGCCGAGGGCGCGGCGGTGCTGGTGCTGGAGGAGTACGGGCACGCCCGCCGCCGCGGGGCGCACGTCTACTGCGAGGTCGCCGGGTACGCCAGCCGTAGCAACGGCTACCACATGACCGGGCTGCGCCCCGACGGGCTGGAGATGGGGCTGGCCATCTCGGCGTCGCTGAAGCAGGCGCGGCTGATCCCGCAGCAGGTCTCCTACATCAGCGCGCACGGCTCCGGCACCCGGCAGAACGACCGGCACGAGACGGCGGCGTTCAAGCGGGCCCTCGGCGAGGCCGCCCACCGGGTGCCGATCAGCTCCATCAAGTCCATGGTGGGACACTCCCTCGGCGCGATCGGTTCCATCGAGATGGCCGCCTGCGCCCTCGCCATCGAGTACGGCGTGGTGCCGCCCACGGCCAACTGGGCCACCCGCGACCCGGAATGCGACCTGGACTACGTGCCGAACGTGGCCCGGGAGCTGCCGGTGGACGTGGCGCTGTCGGTGGGCAGCGGGTTCGGCGGCTTCCAGTCGGCGATGGTGTTCCGCCGGGTGGGCGGCACGGCGCAAAGCGGCACGGCGCTGGGCGGGGCGGCGTGACCACCCGGGCGGTGGTCACCGGCATCGGGGTGGTCGCCCCGAGCGGCATCGGTGCCGAGGCGCACTGGTCCACGGTGGTCTCGCGGACCCGGTGCACCGGGCCGATCACCCTGTTCGACCCGGCGTCCTACCCCACCCGCGTCGCCGGTGAGGTGTCCGACTTCGAGGCGTTGACCTGGGCGGACAACCGCCGGCTGGTGCAGACCGACCGGTGGACGCACCTGGGGTTCGCGGCCACCCGGCTGGCGCTGGCTGACGCCGGGCTGCCCGAACTCGCCCCCGACCCGTA
Organism: Micromonospora sp. NPDC057141; assembly: GCF_042670805.1. Lineage (NCBI taxonomy): Bacteria > Bacillati > Actinomycetota > Actinomycetes > Micromonosporales > Micromonosporaceae > Micromonospora > Micromonospora sp. NPDC057141. Next base: position 43,262 of record NZ_JBHUVA010000057.1, read on the forward strand.
CGGGTACGCGGTGACCCTGGCCAGCTCGTCGGGCGGGAACCTGTTCGGGCAGCGGGAGCTGCAACGGCTGTGGGGCGGGCCGTCGCGCACCGTCGGGGCGTACCAGTCGATCGCCTGGTTCTACGCCGCCAGCGTCGGGCAGCTCTCCATCCACCACCAGTTCAAGGGCCCCTGCGGGGTAGTGGTCAGCGAGTCGGCCGGCGGGCTGGACAGCCTCGCGCACGCGGTGCGCACCGTGCGGCGGGGCACCCCCGTGGTGATCGCCGGGGCCACCGAGTGCCCGCTGAGCCCGTACGCGCTGGCCTGCCAGCTGCGGTCCGGGCTGCTCAGCGCGGAGGAGGACCCCGCGCGGGCGTACCGGCCGTTCGACGTCGAAGCCGCCGGGTACGTCCCGGCGGAGGGCGGCGCGGTGTTCGTGGTGGAGGAGCTGTCGCACGCCCTGGCCCGGGGGGCCCGCATCTACGGGGAGGTCACCGGCTGGGGCGCCACCCACGACGCGGTGCACACCGGCCCCGACTCGGCCGGCAACCCCGCCCAGTACGCGCGGGCGATGCGGCTGGCCCTGGACCGGGCCGGCGTCGCCCCGGGCGACGTGGACGTGGTGCTGCCCGACGCGCTGGGCACGCCCCGCCACGACCGGGCCGAGGCCGACGCGCTGCGCGCGGTGTTCGGGGCCCGCCCCGTGCCGGTGACCACGGCCAAGCCGCTGACCGGCCGGGCACACCAGGGCGGGTCGGCGCTGGACGTGGCCACGGCGCTGCTGGCCTTCGCCCACGACACGCTGCCCGCCTCCGCCGGCCCGGACCGGCCGGCCGACGGCTGCGAGCTGGACTTCCTGCGTGAGCCCCGCCGGCCAGCGTCCCGGGTGGCGCTGGTCGCCGCCCGGGGTTTCGACGGTTTCAACAGCGCGCTGGTGCTGCGGGGCGCGGCGGCGCGCCCCGCAGCAC
>NZ_JBHUVA010000058.1:0-44050 GCF_042670805.1 Micromonospora sp. NPDC057141
GGTGCAGAAGGGCGACCACCGTGAGGATGTCCGCGACGGCCCTGAAGATCATGCCCGCGTAGGTGACCGCGATGGCGACCCGTGCGTCCTGACCCCGCCACCAGTCCTGGGAGAGGTCGCCCCAGTTGTTCTGGAGATCCACCAGTGCGGGCGGCGGCGCGCCCCACTCGTCCCAGTGTTCCCGGAGATGCTCGAACAGCGGGTGGAACCGGGCCGCCTCCAGGATCATCTGGATCGTCACGACGACGGCTTCGTTCGGCTGCTGCCCGTTGGTCCCGGAGAGCAGTTGAAGCGCCTTGATCAACGCGCCACCACCGAGGTTGAGCGCCTTGCGCTTCTCGGCCGCGTACCCCAGGTCGAGGTAGCTTGCGGTGAACGTCAGATCGACGATCCGGGTCTGCGTGGTCCGCCGGAAGTCGTACGGCGACCCGCCCCGGTCGTGCCGGAAGCGGTAGTAGACGTCGGCGTTGCCAGCCCTGTCCCGGTCGGCCTGGTACCAGCCGACCAGGTAGAGGTCGTCGCGCCGGATCACCAGTTCGATTCGCCGGCCGCCGGCGACGAGCGCGACCGAGAAGTAGCCCGCCGGATCCGCGTCCGACGCCGGGGGTGCGGGGGTCACCGGGGTGTTGGCGCTGCGCTGCTGGCTCTGCACGCGGATCAGCATGATGAGGTTCTCGTACGCCCTCACACCGTCCTTGTCGAGGTCGAAGGTGCCGACGGCGGGCTTGGAGACGGTGCCGTTGACCGTCGTCGTCGGCGCCGCGGGTGGTGGCGCGATCACCGTCCCGCCGGTGACGAGGACGACGGCGGCGACGGCGCCCGCGAGTCCTGCCGCCAGTGTCCTGAGTCGTGTCGTTCTCATGTGATCCCCTGCCCTCGGGCTACCGGCCGCGCGATCGCGCCGGGCCCGCCTACAGTATTGATCGGCCATTGTCGATGTCAGTCGCCGATCCGCGCGCCCGGCGTCGCCCAGACCCGCCGAGTCGGTCGGTTATCCACTTGCGCCCGACCGGATCCGTGTGCCACCGATCCCGTCCCCGCGCGGGCACGGCCGCCCGCGCGAGCGGTCAGCCCGCGAGGTCCTCGGCGAGCAGGTCCATCAGCAGGCCGTCGTGCCAGCGGCCGTCCGCACCGCGCTCGTAGCGGCGCAGCACCCCGACCGGGCGGAAGCCGACCTTCGCGTACGCCCGGATCGCGGCGGTGTTCGCCGCCGCCGGGTCGACGGTGAGCCGGTGGTGCCCGTGGTCGTCGATCAGGTGCCGGGCCAGGGTGCGGATCGCGTCCCCGCCCAGCCCGGCGCCGCGGACCGCCGGGTCGAGGAAGACGTCCAGGCTGGCGTGCCGGTAGTCGGGGTCGTCGTCGGCATACCACTGGATGGCCCCGACGACCCGGCCGTCGTGCTCGACGGCGTACACCGTGAGGTCGTCGTCGCCGAGGTCGGCGCGGACGGCGGCGGTCAGGTCGTCGCCACCGCGCCACCAGCGGCGCACCTCCGGCGTGGCCCGGATCGCCGCGAGGGTCGGCACGTCGTCGGCCGTCGTCGGCCGCAGCGTGACCGCCCTGCCCCGCAGCACCCGCATCGGCCTCAGCCCCGCAGCTCGCCGTGCTCGACGCAGACCGCCGCCCAGCCGACCGGCAGCACCTGCACCTTCATCCGGCGGCGGCAGCGCGCGCAGAACCGGGGCGGCTCCAACTCGCGTGCCGACCGGCACGCCGCGTGGTCGCCGCCGTCGGCCGGCTCCCCGCAGCGGTCGCACCACACGCCGGTCGTCACCCCCGCCCCGGTGGTCGTCGAAGCCCCCGTCGTCGCCGTCACAGCGTGGCGGAGAGCGCCTTGACCGGCATCTTCAACTCGGTCAGCAGCGCCAGGTCGTCGGTCGCCGGCCGGCCCAGCGTGGTCAGGTAGTTGCCGACGATGACCGCGTTGATGCCGCCGAGCAGGCCGTCGCGGGTGCCCAGGTCGCCGAGGGTGATCTCCCGACCGCCCGCGTACCGCAGGATCGTGCGCGGCATGGCCAGCCGGAACGCGGCGATCGCCCGCAGCGCGTCCTTGCCCTCGACCACCGGGCGGTCGCCCAGCGGGGTGCCCGGGCGCGGGTTGAGGAAGTTCAGCGGGACCTCGTGCGGGTCCAGCTCGGCCAGCTGCGCGGCGAACTCGGCCCGCTGCTCCACGGTCTCGCCGAGGCCGAGGATGCCGCCGCAGCAGACCTCCATGCCGGACTCGCGGACCATCCGCAGCGTCTCCCAGCGCTCCTCCCACGAATGCGTGGTGACCACGTTCGGGAAGTAGGAGCGGCAGGTCTCCAGGTTGTGGTTGTAGCGGTGCACACCCATGTCGACCAGCTCGTCGACCTGCTCCTGGCTGAGCATGCCGAGCGACGCGGCGACCTGGATGTCGACCTCGGCCCGGATCGCGGCGACGCCCTCGCGCATCTGTTTCATCAGCCGGGCGTCCGGGCCGCGCACGGCGGCCACGATGCAGAACTCGGTCGCCCCGGTCGCCGCGGTCTGCTTCGCCGCCTCCACCAGCGAGGGAATGTCCAGCCAGACCGAGCGGACCGGCGAGGTGAACAACCCGGACTGCGAGCAGAAGTGGCAGTCCTCCGGGCAGCCGCCGGTCTTCAGCGACACGATGCCCTCGACCTCGACCTCCGGCCCGCACCAGCGCATCCGCACCTCGTGGGCGAGCTGGAGGGCGGCCGGAAGGTGCTCGTCGGGCAGGTTCAGCACCGCGAGCACGCCGGCCTGATCGAGGCCGACGCCGCTCTCCAGCACCTGGGTGCGGGCCTGGTCGAGGATCTCTGGCATGGTTCGTACCCTACAAGGCACCCGGGCGGCGAAGAAACGCCCGAGCGCGCGCCCCGACCGCCCGCGCCCGACCGGCGGCGGTCCGGCGGAGACGCCGCGCGCCGGCCCGCGCCACGCCGGGGCGCGGCCGACTGGTGGTAACTTCGCCCGGCGGAAGCGGGCCGTGCCGGGCGCAGCGGATCGAGCGGCCCGGATCGAGTGACGTGGACTCAGCGGGGCCGACCGGCGAACGGGGGGAGCGTGGCGGTGGCGGACTGGCTGGCGGGGCTGCACCGCCGCGCCGAGCTGCGGGCGAAGGCGGGGCTGACCCGCCGGCTGCGGCCCCGCGCCGCCGGCGATGCCGTGGTCGACCTGGCCGGCAACGACTACCTCGGCCTGGCCACCCACCCCGGGGTCACCGCCGCTGCCGGGCGGGCCCTTTCGGCGTACGGGCTGGGCGCGACCGGGTCCCGGCTGGTGCGTGGCTCCACCGACGTACACCACGGGCTGGAGGCGGCCCTCGCCGACTGGCTCGGCGTCGACGGCAGCCTCGTCTTCTCCTCCGGCTACCTGGCCAACCTCGGCGCGGTGCGGGCGCTGACGCAGCCGCGTACCCTGCTCGTCTCCGACGCCCACAACCACGCCTCGCTGATCGACGGCTGCCGCCTCTCCGGCGCGGAGACCGTGGTCACCCCGCACGCCGACCCGGCGGCGGTGGCCGCGGCGCTGGCCGCCGCGCCGGGCCGCCCGGCGGTGGTGGTCACCGAGTCGGTCTTCTCCGTCGACGGCGACCTCGCGCCGCTGGCCGAGCTGCACGCCGTGGCCCGCCGGCACGGCGCGCTGCTGCTCGTCGACGACGCGCACGCGCTCGGCGTGCTCGGGCCGGCCGGCGCGGGCGGGGTGGCCGCCGCCGGGCTGGCCGGCGAGCCGGACGTGGTGGTCACCGCCACCCTCTCCAAGGCGCTCGGCGGCGCGGGGGGCGTGGTCGCCGGCCCGGCCGAGTTCGTCCGGCACCTGGTCGAGACCGGCCGGACCTTCATCTTCGACACCGCCCTGCCGCCCGCCGTCGCCGCCGGGGTGCGCGCCGCGCTGGACCTGGCCCGCGCCGGCGACGACCTGCGCGCCGAGCTGGCCGAGCGGGCCGCGACGGCGGTGCGCCGGCTGCGCGCCGCCGGGCTGACCGTCTCCGCGCCGGACGCCGCCGTCGTGTCGGTGACCGCGCCCGGCCCCGAGGCGGCCACGGCCTGGGCCGCCGACTGCGCCGACCGGGGGGTGGCGGTCGGCTGCTTCCGCCCGCCGTCGACGCCGGACAGCCGGTCCCGGCTGCGGCTGACGATCAGCGCCGGGGTCGCCCGGGCGGACTTCGGGCGGGCCCTCGACGTGATCGTGGAATGCGCCCCGTGACCGGCGGCGGGAACGGGTGGAACGGGTGGAGGTGACGTCGTGAGCGCGGCGTGGACCGGGCCGGTGCTGATCACCGGCACCGACACGGAGGTCGGCAAGACGGTGGTGACCGCGGCGGTGACGGCCGCGGCGCAGGCGGCCGGGCTGCGGGTCGCCGTGATCAAACCCGGCCAGACCGGTACGGCCACCGGTGCCCCGGGCGACGTCGACGCGGTGACCCGGCTGGCCGCCCCGCTCACCGGCCGGACCCTGGCCAGTTATCCGGACCCGTTGGCCCCGCTGGCGGCGGCCCGGGTGGCGCAGCTGGAGCCGCTGGAGCTGTACGCCGCCGTCGACGCGATCCGCGAGGAGGCCGACAAGCACGACCTCGTGCTGGTCGAGGGGGCCGGCGGGCTGCTCGTGCCGATGGGGCTGCGCCCCTCCGGCGAGGCCTGGACGGTGGCCGACCTGGCGGTGTCGCTCGGTGCTCCCGCCGTGGTGGTGGCCCGCGCCGGCCTCGGCACCCTCAACCACACCGCGCTGACCCTGGAGGCCCTCGACCGGCGTGCGGTGCCGGCCGGCGTGGTGATCGGCGCGTGGCCGGCCGAGCCGGAGCTGGTGCACTGGGCCAACCTGACCGAGCTGCTGCCCCACCTGCTCGGCGCGCTGCCGGCGGGCGCCGGGGCGATGGACCCGGGGGTCTTCCGCCGGTCCGCGTCGGGCTGGCTCACCCCCGCCCTGTACGGGGTGCTCGACGACTGGCGGGCCTGGGCCGAGGGGGCCGGCTGACCGGCCCTTCCTTACCGGGCGATCACGAAGGCGTCGGGCATCCGGAAGGTGAGGTTGTCCGGGCACCACGGCGGCCGGAGCACGCGTACGCCGTCGAGCAGCGGTGCGGCCTCGGCGACGACCACGGCGGCCTCCAGCCGGGCGAGCTGCGCGCCGACGCAGCGGTGCGCGCCCGCCCCGAACGCCAGGTGCCGGCGCGAGCCGGGCTGCCCGGGGCGGAACTCGTCGGGGGAGGCCACGACCTGCGGGTCGCGGCCGGCGCGGGCCAGCCACAGAACGACGCTGGTGCCCGCCGCGACGGGCGTGCCGCCGAGCGCGGTGTCGACGGCCGCGACGCGCCGCCAGGTGACGATCGGCGGCTCCAGGCGCAGCCCCTCCTCGACCACGTCGGCGACGTCGACGGTGCCGGCGCGCAGCCCGGCACGCACCGCGGGCTCGGCGGCGAGCCGGTGCAGCAGCAGGGTGAGGAACTGCGAGGTGGTCTCCTGGCCGGCGACGAGCAGGAAGAACAGCGCGCCGACGACCACGTCGGTGCGGTGCCCGGCGGCGCGCAGCCGGGCGGCGAGCCCACCGCCGGTGTTGGCGAACGCCCGCAGCACCCGGTGGAACCGGCCCACCTCGGCGGCGAGGGCGGCCTGCCGGTCGGCGTCGAGCGGGGCCCAGAACAGTTCCAGGGCCGCGCGGGCGAACTCCTTCACCGCGCCGACCGGCGCGTCGGGCAACTCGACGAGCCGGGCCAGCGCGAGCAGCGGCAGGTCCGCGGCCAGGCCGGCGTGCAGGTCGACGGGTACGCCCGCAGCGAGCGCCGTGCGCAGCCGGGCGACCCGGTCGCGGACGAGGTCGGTGAGCCAGGGCCGCTGGGCGGCGACCCGGCTCGGGTGCAGGGCGTCGGCGACGATGCCCCGGATCTGCGGGTGGCTGGCCCCGCCGTTGTTGGCCAGGGTCGGCGGCAGCCGGAACCGGTGCGCGGCGAGCACCCGCAGGGCGGCCACCGGGATCGGGGTGACCGCGTCGAGGGCGTTGTCGGGCCGGTAGGTCACCGGGTCGGCGAGCACCCGCCGCACCAGCGCGTGCCGGGTCACCACCAGGTGCGCCACGCCCACGTGGTCGGCCACCGTCGCCACGTCCGGCCACGGCCCGTCGACGGCATCGCCCCAGCCCCGGAACAGCACGGGGTCAACCTAGCGGGCGGCCCCCGGCGGCGCGGGGTCCAGCTCCCACACGGTGGTGTGCTTCACCCGGACGCTCTCCAGCGCCTCGGGCACCGGCACGTCGTAGCCGGCGAGCTCGCGGAACCGCTCGCGGGGCAGGAACGCCCGCCCCGGGTCGCCGACCAGCACCCGCGCCCCGGACCGGGCGGCCCGCAGCAGGAAGCGCAGCATCCGCCGGGCCATCGCCTCGCTGTAGAAGACGTCCCCGGCGAGCACCACCTCGGCGTCGCCCGCGTCGCCGTCGAGGACGTCGCCGAGTTCGGCGTCGACGCGTACCCCGTTGGCCTGGGCGTTGAGCGCGACGGCGGCCACCGCGCGCTCGTCGACCTCGGCGGCGCGCACCGCCGCCGCGCCCGCGCGGGCGGCGGCGACGGCGACCAGGCCGGAGCCGGAGGCCAGGTCGAGCACCCGGCGGCCGGCGACCACCTCGGGGTGGTCGGTGACGTACCGGGCGAGCGCCTGCCCGCCGGCCCAGGCGAACGCCCAGAACGGCGGCGGCTGTGAGCTGCGGAACTCGCCTTCGGTGAGTTCCCACAGCCCGATCGGCTCGTCGGCCTGGTGCAGGCGGACCTCGGGGACGAAGGCCACCGGGGCGAGCCGCGCGTGCAGCCTCACGAAGGCTGCGGAGAGATCGGACACGCCACCGATTGTCCCTGTCCCGCGATCCCGGGCGTGTCGCGGGTGGACGGTCACCGGTTCACCACCGTCGGTGAGATGACCCCCCGGGCTTCGCGGTCCGTGCGAACACGCCCGTCTACCCGGTTGTCCGGTTCGCCCATAGCGTTGCCGGATGGATGGATCCGACGGAAGGCGAGGGCGGTGGTGACGGTGGTGCGGTACGCGCTAAGGGTCGGGGTGGTGCTGGCCTGTCTGTCCGGAGCGGGGGTCGGCGTCGCCGCGCCGGCTCGGGCGGCGGCGGCCGGGTTCGCCACCGAGCTGAGCGGCCTGCCGACGGAGTTCACGGCGGGCGACGGGGTGGAGACGGTCTCGGCGGTGGTGTCGCGCCGCGACGGCGGCTGCGTCAAGGTCCGCTGGTCGATGGTGCTCACGGTGCAGGGGCTGCGGCTGGACCAGGTGAAGATGGACCGGATCGAGGAGACCGGGCTGTTCCCCCTGGAGATCCGGACGCAGGGCAGCACGGCCCGGCTGACCGACCGGCAGCTCGACCCGGGCACGCTCTGCCCGGGCCGCACGGTGACCGCCCGCTACCGGGTGGCCTTCGCCGAGGATGTCACCCGGGGGACTGTGACGCTGGCTGCCGAGGCGTACGACGCGCAGTCGCGGCTGCTGGCCCGGCAGGCGGCGACCCGGGAGGTGATCGGGGCGGAGGCCGACGCGACGCCGCCCGGCGCGGTTCCGACGCCGCAGGGCGAGCCGTCGGCGGACCCGACGGACGAGCCGCTGGAGCCGGCCGGGGTCGACGAGGAGGCCGAGCCCAGCGAGGAGGCGGTGGTCGAGGTGCCGCCAGCCGCGTCGGGCGGGCGTCCGGTGTCGTCGTCGGGCGGCTTCGGGGTGGTGCAGGCGGCGTTCCTGCTCGGCGCGCTGCTGCTGTCGCTCGGGGTGGGGCTGCTGCTGCGCCTGCGGCACCTGACGAAGACGGCCGACGACGGCGAGCCGGCCGTCGGGCTGGACTTCGAGCGGGCCGCCCCGCCGCAGCGGGGATGGGGCCTGCTCCGGCGCTGACGAGACACGGGGCGGGGTGTGCTTTACAAAACTCCGGGTCTTGTAAAACGTCGTGACGCGTGCCACAGTCAGGGCGTACCCGAGAGATCGGAGTCCGGCGATGACCGCTGGCGTCCCCGCGACCGTTCCGCCCACCGCCTGGCGCGACCCGCGCAAACCGCTCTGGCCGCTCGCCCTGCTGGTCCCGGCGCTGCCCTTCGTCGCCTGGCTGGCCTGGCGGGGCGGCGCCGGATCGTGGGCCTGGTGGCTCACCCCGGTGCTGGTCTTCGGGGTGATCCCGGTCGTCGACCTGCTCGTCGGCGACGACCGGCACAACCCGCCGGACGAGGCGGTGCCGCGCCTGGCCCGGGACGGCTACTACCGCTGGCTCACCTACCTGTACCTGCCCGCCCAGTACGCCGGCCTGGTGCTCGGCTGCGCCCTGTGGGCCTCGGGCGAGCTGCGCCCGCTCGGCGCGGCCGGGCTGGTCGCCACCCTCGCCGTGGTCGACGGCATCGCCATCAACACGGCCCACGAGCTGGGGCACAAGCGGGAGAAGCTGGAACGCTGGCTGTCGAAGGTGGCCCTCGCGCCGACCGGCTACGGGCACTTCCACGTCGAGCACAACCGGGGCCACCACGTCCGGGTCGCCACCCCGGCCGACCCGGCCAGCTCCCGGCTCGGGGAGAGCTTCTACGCCTTCTGGCCGCGTACCGTTCTGGGCAGCCTGCGCTCGGCGTGGCGGCTGGAGACGGGCCGGTTCCGCGTCCGGGGCCGCAGCCCGTGGACGTACCGCAACGACATCCTCAACTCCTGGGCGATGACCGTGGTGCTGTTCGCCGCGCTGGCCGGCGCGTACGGGCCGCAGGTGCTGCCCTTCCTGCTGCTCCAGGCCGTGTTCGGCTTCTCCCTGCTCGAGGTGGTCAACTATCTGGAGCACTACGGGCTGGCCCGGCGGCGCAACCCCGCCGGCCGGTACGAGAAGGTGGACGCCCGGCACAGCTGGAACAGCGACCGCACGGTCACCAACATCTTCCTGTTCCAGCTCCAGCGGCACAGCGACCACCACGCCAACCCGCTGCGCCGCTATCAGACGTTGCGCAGCTTCGACTGCTCGCCGCAACTGCCCGCCGGGTACGCCACGATGGTCGTGGCCGCCCTCGTGCCACCCGTGTGGCGGCGGGTGATGGACCACCGGGTGCTCGCCCACTATGGCGGCGACCTGGAACTGGCCAACGTCCACCCGCCGGCCCGGGCCCGGCTGCGCCGGCTGGCCGGCTGACGGCTGGTGGCCCTGCCGGGCCCGGTCAGCTCACGGCGTCGGGCCGGTCAGCTTACGGCGTAGGGCCGGTCAGCTTACGGCGTCGGGCTGGGGCTGCTCGGCCCGGCGGGAGCGGTCCTGTGCCGGGGCGGACCAGTCGAGCTGGGCCGGCTCCAGGCCGAGCTCGCGGGCGGCGGCCAGGCGGATCCAGTCGGCGAACTGGCGGCGCGAGATCACCCGGTCGTGCACGGCGAACTGCACGGCGAGGCCGTCCATCACGGCGTTGATCCGCCACGCGGCACCCGCCGGGTCGGCGCACTCGAAGACGCCGTCGCGCACCCCGTCGGCGATCACCGCGGCGAGGTCCTCCCGCCAGCGCAGGTCGAGCCGGCGGGAGACCTTTTCCAGTTCCGGGACGCGCAGCGACTCCGACCAACCGTCGATCCACATGGACCACGAGGTCGGCCGGCCGGTCGGGGCGTAGAGCTTGAGCATCCGGCGGAGCTTGACCAGGGGCGAGGCGGCGGACCGGACCACGGCGTCCAGCCGGGCGAGGTCGTGCTCCACCGCATATGCGAAGGCCTGGGAGAGGAGTCGCTCCTTGGTGGCGAAGTGGTAGAAGACCAGCGCCTGGCTGACCCCCGCCGCCTGGGCCACGTCGGCCGTGCGGGTGTTGGCCAAGCCCCGTTGCGCGATCACGTCACAGGCCGTGCGCAAGAGGGCATCCAGGCGGATCTCGGCGGCACGTCTCGTCACGTCGCTACCGTAACCTATCCGTTCGTGCACAAACAGTTACCGCCCCGGCGGATTCGGTCCCTCAGAGTCGGAAGTAGGACACTTTTCCGGTCTTGCCGAGGATGTGCCCGTCTGATGCGGGGCATCCTATCCAGTCTCCTAGGAAGGCTGCGCCTTGTGGCGGCCAGCGCGCCCCGCACCCGGAAGTGCACCGGCGTCCGGCGTGCGCATGCCGGCGATGTGGCGGTATCCCGGGGCGGGGAAGGCGCAATGTCGCCGACATGGCGAAGCGCCGCCCCGCGCATGTCCGCCCGGCGGGCGGGGCGGCGGCCTCGGCGGACGCGCCCGGCGGCCCCCCGATTTGGCAACTACTCGCGGGCTCGGCTAAAGTTCTCATCCGTCACCGGGAAACGCCGGGGGCGTGCGGACGTAGCGCAGCTGGTAGCGCATCACCTTGCCAAGGTGAGGGTCGCGGGTTCGAATCCCGTCGTCCGCTCGGAGCTGCCGCCACGCATGTCGGGGGCAACCTCGGTGGAGTGGCCGAGAGGCGAGGCAACGGCCTGCAAAGCCGTGTACACGGGTTCAAATCCCGTCTCCACCTCGGCAAGTTGACGAGGGCGATTGGCGCAGTGGGAGCGCGCTTCCTTGACACGGAAGAGGTCACTGGTTCAAACCCAGTATCGCCCACCACGGGTAACGGCCCGGCACCGCACAGGTGCCGGGCCGTTTCGTCGTCCAGGGCCATCGTGGCCGTGGTACCCCGCTCATCCGGTACCCCGCTCATCCGCGTGACTCATCGCCGGGCCCAGCCGAGGAAGCGCCGGTGCAGCTCGCCGGCGGGCACCCAGGGCAGGTCCTCCGTAGCCGAGACCAGGCACATGCCGAGGTAGATGGCGAGGGAGACGGTCGCGCCCGCGTACTCGGCGCGTAGCTCCCGCTGCCGCGTCGGGCAGGGCCACGGCGCGGCGCAGCCGCCGCAGGTCCAGCGGGGGAGCACCGGCCCGTGACTGGTCACCGCGCCCCACCGTCCCGAGCTGGCCCGCCGTCCCGAGCCGCCCTACCGTCCTGGGTCGCCCCGGTCGGGGCCGCTCCGCCTCGTTCCGGCCGGCGGCCCGGGCCGGGCCAGTGGCCCCGGTTGACCGGGATGCGGTGCCGGGCCCGGCAGGGCAGCTCCGCGCCGCAACGGCAGACCCGCCGCCACCGGCGCCAGCTCCACACGGGCCGGTGCCGCCGCGCGAGGCTCAGCGCCGTCGCGGCCAGGTACTCGTCGTACGTCACCCGGCGCATCAGTCGGTCTTCCGCGTCGTACCGGTCACCGGGCCTCCCGCCGGCTCGCCGTGAGGATGCCGTGGGCACCCGCCCGAAGGGGAAGTTCCAGGTCAGGTACCCACGGCGGGGCACCCGACCGCCAAGCTGGGAGCCCCTTCCGCAACATACTGCACAATGTGCATTGACTCAAACAGTAAGCACATTGCGTTGTAAGTGCGGCGTGTCGTGTGGTCTGCTTGGGCCAGCCGCCAAGCTGGGAGCACCACCGATGTCTGAAGCCGCCTACCTCCAGATCGCCCGGGACATCCGCGAGCAGATCAGCTCCGGAAAGCTCAAGCCGGGCGACAAGCTGCCGTCGTTCCACGCGCTCTGCGCGCAGTACCAGGCCAGCAGCACCGTCGTGCGGGGCGCGATGCTCGTGCTCAAGGCCGAGGGGCTGCTCGACGGGCGGCAGGGCAAGGGCGTGTACGTCGTCGATCCGCTGCCGCAGCGCTAGGCCGGGCGTCTTCACGAGGAAGGCGTACCCGGGGAAGGCGTACCCCGAGGTGGCGGCGACGTGCCGACCTCGACCCGGCGGTGCTCCATCGGCTCCGAGGTGGGGACCACCTCGCGGCGGCGGCCCCAGACCAGCGTGGTCATGACGAGGCCGAGCGCCCCGGCGTGCCGGGCGGGGTCGCCCGCGCGGCCTCGCGTGTCGCTTCCCCGAAAGCGCGGCCCTCGCTATGGTGCCACTACCGCCATACGGGCATAGGAGCATTAACTGATGGAAAATCGCGTTAATCGGGTATCGTCCCCGCGGACCCCCACCGGTCACGAATACCGGGCGCCGCGCGTCCGGCGGCTCGGCACCCTCGCCGAGCTCACCCAGGGCGGCACGCTGCCCACGGGTGACGGCGTCGGTGGCAGCGGGGCGTCCATCTGAGCGCTGCCCGCCGCCTCATGCTGAGTCTTCGTCGCGCGTCCCGCTGGTTCGGACGGCACCCGGTCTTCACCGGGCTCGATCTGGACGTGCCGGCGGGCACGCGGCTGCTCGTCACCGGGGGCAACGGCTCGGGGAAGACCACCCTCCTGCGCTGCCTCGCGGGCGCGCTGTCGCTGACCGTGGGCGAGGCGACCGTGGGCGGCCATCCGGCCGGCTCGCTGGGGGCGAACCGCGCCCTCGCCGCCTGTCTCAACCCGGAGCAGGGCCTGTACAGCAGGCTCTCCGGCCACGACAATCTGCTGCTCGCCGCCCGGCTGCGGCTCGACCGCCGGGCCGCCGTCCGGGCCGTCGGGCGGCTGGAGGACGAGTTCGAGATCGGGCCGTACGCCAGGTTGCCGATGGAACGCTGCTCGGCCGGGATGCGGGCCCGGGTGGCCGTGGCCCGCGCCCTGCTCGGTGACCCGGCGGCGCTGGTCCTCGACGAGCCCGGCCGCTCCCTCGACGAACGGGCCCGGGGGCTGCTCTGGGCCGCGCTCGACCGCCGTCCCGGGCTGGCCTGCGTGCTGGTGTCCCACCACCGGGAGGACCGGCAGCGGTGCCAGCGGAACCTGACCTTTCCGGTGCGGCGGTGACGGCCGAGCTGGCGGCCGGCGGGGCCGCGCGCCCGACCGACGCCCCGGCGACCGGCGCGGGCGACGCCGGGGTCACCGGCGCAGGCGACCGGGCGGGCGCGCTTGCGGTGCTGCGCGCCCTGGTCGCGCGGGACCTCGCCGAACGCCGCCGCCTGGTCCCGCCGCTGGCGCTCGACCTGGCATTCGGCATCGTCAACCTGGCCGTCTTCCTGCTGATCTCCCGGGTGCTCAGCGTCCCCGCCGACGAGGCGCTGGGCGGCTCGGCCAGCTACTTCGACTTCGTGGCGGTCGGCATCACGTTCATGCTCGTGGTGCAGGCGGCCACCAGCCAGGTCACCGCCCGGGTGGGTCAGGAACAGCGGGACGGCACCCTGGAGATGCTGGTGACCCAGCCGGTGCCGGGTTGGCTGCTCGCCCTCGGCCTGGCCGGGTACCCGTTCCTGCTCGCCCTGCTGCGCGCCGGCGTCTACCTCGCCCTGCTCGGCCTGGCGTTCGGCCTGCACGTCGACCGGGCGGACTGGCTCGGGGTGGTGCTGATCCTGCTGGCCTCGGCGGCGGCGATGCTCGCCCTCGGCGTCGGGCTGATGGCCTTCACCGTGGCGTTCGGCCGGGGTGACCTGGTGGCCCGGCTGCTGCTCGTCGGGCTCGCGTTCGTCTCTGGCACGTACTTTCCGGTGGCGGCGCTGTCGGCGCTGCCGCCCTGGATGACGGCCGCTCTGCCCAGCCGGATCGCCGTCGACGGCCTGCGGCACGCCCTGGCCGGGCAGCGGTGGGCCGGGGAACTGCTCGCCCTGCTCGGTGGCACCGCGCTGCTGGTGCCGCTGTCGCTCTGGCTGTTCGACCTGTCGTTGCGCCTGGCCCGCCGGCGGGGCACGCTCAACCGGAACTGAGGTGACCACCATGCGTTGGCCCACCGCGTACGAACTGGCGACCGGCCTGGTGCAGGGAATGGACCCGGACGCGGTCCACCTTCCGCCCCCGACCCCCGACCCGGCGACGACCCCACTGGCCGCCCTGGAGGCGTCGGTGCTGCCCGCGCTGCGCCGCCCGCCCTGCGTGCTCAGCTTCTCCGGCGGGCTGGACTCCTCGCTGGTGCTCGCGGTCACCGCCCGGGTCGCCCGCCGGGAGGGGCTGCCCGACCCGGTGCCGGTCACCTGGCGGTTCCGTGGGGCCCCCCGGGCGGAGGAGTCGTCCTGGCAGGACGAGGTGATCGGGGCGCTGGGCCTGCGCGGGACCTGGCAGGTGCTGACCGCCGACGACGACCTGGACCTGGTGGGGCCGGTGGCGGGGCGGTTCCTGCACCGCTACGGCCTGCGGCATCCGCTGAACCTGCACCTGCACCTGCCGATCGTCGAGCTGGCGGCCGGCGGGTCGCTGCTCACCGGGGTCGGCGGGGACCAGATGCTCGCCGGGTGGCGCCGACCCGACCCGGCGTCGGTGCCGGCGTACCTGCGGGAGGCGGTCGGGCGGGCCCGCGCGCGGCTGCTGGGGGGCCAGCGGTCGGGCACCGAGGTCTTTCCCTGGCTGCGGCCGGAGGCTGCCCAGGAGATCCTGGGGACGCACCGTGCCGAGCAGCGCGCCGAACCGGACCGGTTGGCCGACCGGATCGCCTGGCACCTGCGCCGCCGGGACCTGCGGATGACCATGGCCAGCTTCGGTCTGGTCGCCGGCGACCACGACGTGACGGTCGGGCATCCGTTGCTCGATGCGAGGTTCGTCGCCGCGCTCGTGGGCTGGGCCGGCCGTCGGCGACGCCCGCCCCGGGCCGAACTGCTCGCCGGGATCGCCGCCGGTGAGCTGCCCGCCGTGGTGGTGGCCCCCCGGGCCAAGGCCCACTTCCTGGAGGTGTTCCTGCGCGCGCCGACGCGCGAGTTCGTGCGTGGCTGGGACGGCGGCGGCGTCGACACCGACGTGGTCGACCCGGGTCGCCTGCGGGCGGTGTGGGCCCGCTGGCCGGTGCCGGAGTGCACGTCCGGGCTCGTGCAGCACCTGTGGTTGAGGCAGCACCCGCCGGCGCCGACGGTGCGTCCGGCGCGCAGCGGCGGCGCGGAGGTGCTGTCGTGAGTGCTCAGCAACCCACCGTCGTATACCGGGTGGCGCCGCAGCGGGCGGCCTGGCGGCAGGCCGGCGAGGAGGTCGTGGTGCTGGACACCAGGGAGTCCGTCTACTTCGGTCTGGACCCGGCCGGCGCGCTGCTGTGGCGTCGGCTGGTCGACGGCGCCACGGCGGACGAGTTGACCGAGGCGCTGGTCGCCTCGGCCGAGGTGGACCGGGGCCGGGCCGCCGACGACGTGGCCCGGTTCCTGGCCGAGCTGGACGGCTACGGGCTGGTCGAGCGGGCCTGACCCGACCCGCCGGTGCGGGCCTGACCCGACCCGCCGGTGCAGGCCTGATCCGATCCGCCGGTGCTGGCCTGACCCGGGCCGAGGTGGGGCGGCTCGCCGGGTTCGTCCCCGCCGGGCAGCCAGCCGGTGGCCGGCGGCCGGCGCAGCAACTCGGTCAGCTCCGCCCGGTGCGGGTCGGGGTCCCCGTCGAGCCAGGCGTGGGCGTGGAAGCCGGTGCTGGGCGCGGTCACCCCGATGACCAGGGTGCGTGGGATCCGCCGGCCGGCGTCCCAGCGTTGCAGCACCAGGGACCGTTCCAGGCAGTTCGCGCCGGTGCGGCGCAGCGCCGCGAGCACCACGTCGCGGTCGGCGTCCACGCCGGGCGGCGGGGCGGGCGGGTGGACGGCGGCCAGGCCGCCGTGGGCGACCTGCCGCCGGACGCGACGGCGGGCCCGGATGGTCCAGGCCGCGACGCGCAGGCCGCGCGGGCCGTGCCGGCGCAGCAGCCGGAGCAGGGTGCGTAGGGCAGGTGCCGGGCGGGGGCGGTCAGTCATCGGCCGTCCGGCGGGCCAGGCGGGCGGCGCGGCGGAACTCGGGGATCGCCCGGGGTACCTCCCAGCCGGCCCGCGCGAAGCGGAGCAGGTACGCCAGGGCCAGCCCGCCTCGGCCCCGGCGGGCGACGGCCCGGTTGTGGCGCATCGCGGCGGGGGAGGGGGCCAGCCGCCGGGCCAGGTAGGCGAGCCGGTCGCGGGTGGCCGGCAGCTCGGCGGCCCGGGCGAGCTGGTACGCCGCTGTCGAGCCCCGCCCGTGCAGGATGTGGTGCAGCGCCGAGGTGGCCGTCGGCAGGGCCAGCCGCCGGGCCAGTTCGCCCCCGGCGGGTGCCAGCCGCAGCCCGAACGCGAAGGTCCGGGTCGCGCCGGTCGCCTCGGCGAGGTCGGCGGCGGCCCGCCAGGTGTCCGCGCCGAACACCCGCAGCGCCTGGTCCAGGTCCGCGCGGGGGCGCGGGGAGCCGCCGGGGTGCGCGGCGTGCAGCGCGACCAGCAGCGCCGCGGCGGCGGCGGACGGCACCGCGACCGTACGGCCCGCCAGCGGCATCGGTTCCGCGTCGGCCCACAGCGCCGTCCAGAAGGCGGGGGCGTCGCCCACGCCGTGGAAGCCCCGGTGCAGGTCGACGGCCAGCCCGACCGGGCCGGGGGCCCGCCACAGCCGTTCGTGCCAGTGCGCCCAGTCGTCGGGGTGGGCGCCGGGGACCTCCACCCGGTAGCCGAGGTCGCCGAGGGCCTCCTCGGCGGTGTCGAAGCGGGCCGGGGCGACCAGCAGGTCGACGTCGCCGTAGGAGCGGTCGACGCCGAGCCGGCGGGCCAGCCCCGCGCCCTTGAGCAGGATGTTGTCGACGCCCCGGTCGCGCAGGGCGGCGTGGGTGGCGGCGGCGGTCTCGTCGAGGGCCAGGCAGTACAGGGCGGCGGGCACGGTCATGGCGCGACCACCTCCCGCGCCCCGGTGGTGGCGAACTCCAGGAGCTGGCACACGTCGTCGAGGGCGGCCCAGTCCCGGGGGCGGGTGAGGTGCCAGGCCGGCAGGGCCGTGAGCATGAGCAGGGCGGCCGGGTCGGTGGGCAGTTCGCGCCAGGAGCGCCAGGCGGCGAGCCGGGCGAGCAGTTCGGTGGGGGGCACCGGGTCGAGCCGGAGGGCGTCGCCCCAGTGCAGGAAGAACCAGCCACCCAGGGGCATCCGGTGGGTCACGGGCGGCAGCGGCACCCGGACCCGGGTGCCGTCGCGGGCGCGGCGCAGGGGCAGGGCCGCGCCGGGCACCGGTTCGCGCAGGTCGATGCAGCGCGGCCCGGCGAAGGCGTCGCCGCCGTCGATGGCGAGGACGTCGTCGGCGAGCACCGGCACCGCGCGGGCAGCCAGGGCCGCGAGCAGGCTGCTCTTGCCGGCGGTACGGGGGCCGGCGACCGCCCAGCCCCGGCCGCCGCCGCAGAACCCGCCGGCGTGGAAGGTCTCCCGGCCGGCCCAGCGGTTGAACGCGCTGGCCACCGGGGCGAGGTAGGGGTGGGCGAGCAGGTCGGCGGTGAGGGGCGGGCCGTGGAAGGTGGCGGTGCGGCGGGTCCGGTCGACGGCGAGGTGCCGGCAGCCGTCGGCCAGTGGCCGGGCGCCGTACCGGTGGTTGAGGGCCACGGGTGCGGGTGGCGGGCCGTCGGGGACCTGCCGGATCCGGACCTCGGGCAGGTCGTCGCCGGGGTGGGCCGGGGGCAGCTCGGCCACTCCGTCGAGCCCGTGGACCCGCAGGCCGTAGGCGAACCGCCCGGACAGCCGCATGTCGTGTGCTCCGCTTCTCGTGTCGGTGGTCGGGTCGGGTCGGTGCGGGTGGCCGGGGGTACGGGCGGCACTGCGCCGCCCGTACCCCTGCGGCCGGTGGGCGGTCAGCGCAGCGTGCCGCTGCGGAAGCCCCCCTTGTGGAACGGCCCGGTCAGGGGCCCGGCTGGCTTGATCTTCGTCTTCGGGGAGCCGCTCACCTGCGCGGCGACCGGCGGCGGGGCGTTGACCAGGGCGTCGACGTCCCAGCCGACCCAGTAGTGCCCCGGGGTGTCCATGGTGAAGGTCAGGGCCAGGTAGAGCGACCTGCCCGGGGCGAGGCCGCCGAACGCGAGCGGCACCGTCAGTACGCTGAACAGGCCGCCGCCGGGCGGGTATGTCGACGGCGGGTCCAACTGCAGGTTGGTGACGGTGACGGTCTCCCCGCTGCTCAGAGTGATCTCGGTGCTCGGCGTGGTCGGGTTGATGATCCGCAGGTCGCCGTGCGGCGGTTCCGGGGTCGGGCCGCCGGGTTTCGGCGCGCCGTTGGCCTGGCTCAGCGCGGTGATCCGGATCCGGGCCTGGCTGACGGATGTCGTGCCCCGGTTGGTGATCGCGAACCGGAGCGTCAACCGGTTTCCGCTGATCACCCGGTTGGGTGCCGAGGAACTGGGCACGCCGGGGTCCAGCAGCGTGGACTGCACGATGTTGTTCTGCGCGAAGGCGCCCAGCGAGTTGCGCGGGGACGGGGCGCCGAGCGCGGACTGCACGCCGTTGATCGGGCCGAGGACGGTAGCCACCAGCCTGAAGTCGGTGGGGTTGTCGTTGGTGTTCTGCGGCAACCCGTTGACCCGCAGCCGGGCCCAGGCGTGGTGGACGAACGGCGGGCTGCTGAACGCTGGCAGCGGATTGCCCTCGAAGAAGCCCGGCGCCGAGCCGGCCCGGTCCGTCACGGTGCCCGGGACGTCGGGGGCGACCACCCGGAAGCCTCCTGCGGTGCCCAGGGACGGTACGACCAGGTCCGGCTGGATGTCGACCAGGGAGTAGCCGGTGGCGGCGATCAGGTAGCCGCGTCCCGGCGGCACCGGACGGGCGCTCTGCGGCACGGTGACAGTCGGCCCGCCCGGGGTCTCCACCCGGAAGCCGGCGATCGGCAGGTTGATCGACGTGGTGTTGAGCAGCGCGATGAACTGGTCGCCGGGGCCGTTGACCCCGGACTGGGCGAACTGGCTGATCAGGACCTGCCCCGGCACGGCCCGCACGTCGACGGTGACGGTGTTGGAGTTCTGCACCGCGTTGGTGTTCGTGGCGTCGTACTGGACCCGGAACGTGTTGAGGCCGAAGGCGGGCATCTGCACCTGGAACTCGGCGGCGTTGAACACCACCGGGAAGGTGCCGAGCGGCTCGTCGGTGCCGTTGGGCAGCACGTCGATCAGGGTGACCGTGCCCTCCGCCGCCCCCGGGCCGATCGTCACGTCGAACATGATCGGGGAGCCGAAGTCGGTGAGGGTCGTTTCGGCGGTGAGCGTGACGATGCTCTCCGGCTGGACCAGGATCCGGAAGTTCTGGGTGTCGCTGAGGCCGAACGCATCGGTGACCCGGATGGTCACCGGGAACGCCCCGGCCGTGGTGGGCGTGCCGGCGAGCAGTCCGACGGCCGGGTCGAGGGTCAGCCCGGGGGACAGCGGGCCCTCGGCCACGGACCAGCTGAACGGTGCGGTCCCGCCGAACACGGCGAGCTGTTCGGCGAAGACGGCGGAGACCTCGCCGAGCGGCAGGTCGGGGTTGCGCAGGCTGGGCGCCCGGTTGATCTGGAGCACGATGAGCCGGGAGCCGTAGTTGCCGACCGTGTCGAGCACCCGGACCACGAGGGGGTAGGCGCCGGCGGTGGTCGGGACGCCGGAGAGGGTGCCGTCGTTGGGGCGGATGGTCAGCCCCGGCGGGAGGCTGCCCGACTCGACGGACCAGACGAACGGCGGGACGCCGCGGGTGACGTCCAGGGCGGCGACGTAGGCGATGCCTACGGCGCCCGGCGGGGGAGTGGGGAACGCCAGGGTGGGCGAGACGTTGGTGACCACCGCCGGGGAGAGCGCGGACTCCGGGCCGATGCCCTCGGCCGTGCGCGCGGCCACGGTGAACCGGTAGGTGATCCCGGAGGTCAGGGCGGTGACGACGCCGGTGGTGGCCGGGCCGACGGTCTGACTGGCCTGCTTCACGCTCCCGATGTAGGGGGTGATCACCCAGTTGGTGAACGGGGAGCCGCCGTCGGAGCCCGGGGTCCAGCTCAGTGTGGCGGCGACGCTGTTGGCGTAGACGGCGATGATGGTCGGCGCGGACGGCAGGGCCAGCGGCCGGGCGGGGCGGGAGCGCGGGCTCGCCGGCCCGGTGCCGGCCGCGTTGCGCGCGGCGACGGTGAAGGTGTACGTGCCGCCGGCGCGCAGTCCGGTGACCTGGCGGCTGGTCTTCGCCGCGTCGAAGGTCCTCGCCTTCTGCGCCTTGCCGTCGCGGTAGGGGGTCACCACGTACCCGGTGAGTTTGCTGCCGTGGTCGGCGGGGGCCTTCCAGGTCACCACGGCCCGGCTGCCCTTGCGGGCGGCGGTGGGCTTCGCGGGTGCGGCCGGCCTGACCGGCTTCGCCGCCGGCTTGGCGATCGGCTTCACCGGGGTCGCTGGTTGCGTCACCGCGGCGGGCGCGGCCCGTTGCCGGACCGGGTCGCGGGCGGCGGCGGGTGCCGTCGCGGACAGCACCAGGGTGAGGGCGACCGCCGGGGCGGCCAGCCTGCGGAGGCGGTGCGACAGGGACATGGGTGCTCCTAGCTGAGCACCGGCCGAGGGCAAGCGCGCGACGGCTGGTGCCCGACGTCTGCGGATGCGGACCGGACGCGCGGAGGCGGCGGCCCCGGCCAGTGCTCACGTCGTTGTGGTGCTGGCCGGCGCCTGGTTCACGCGCGCCGCGACGAATCTTGTCCGAACACGACAAATGCTCGGATAAGATCGTTTTCTTGTCATATCTCTATAGCATCCCGAGATGGGCGGCTGTCCATATTGCCTGGCAGTCGGGTCCGGCTTTTGTCTGGCCGCGTCTTGCGGGGTGGTGCCGTTCGCGATCTTGCCGTCGGGTACAGTTCACCTGTCGCCGGCGAACGCCGGGGGCACGCGGACGTAGCGCAGCTGGTAGCGCATCACCTTGCCAAGGTGAGGGTCGCGGGTTCGAATCCCGTCGTCCGCTCGCGATCCGGCTCCGGTCCGGGGTCGACCGCAGCCGAGCCCGACACTCTCGCACCGGGCCGGCGAGCGCGGGCGATTGGCGCAGTGGGAGCGCGCTTCCTTGACACGGAAGAGGTCACTGGTTCAAACCCAGTATCGCCCACCCGAACGCACACACTTGCTCGATGCGGGCACACCGGCCGCCCGAGGCAGCCTGAGCGGCTGGCCGCCCCGGGCGGGCACGCTCAGCGGCGGCCGGCCCGCTGAAGGTATGCCAGCGCGTGCCGCGCGGCGTGCGCGCCGCACATGCCGTGGGCTCCCGGGCCGGGCGGGGTGGCCGCCGAGCACAGATAGACACCGGGGATGCCCGTCGCGTACGGGTCGCCGGCGGCCCGAGGACCAAACACGAGCTGACGGATGTCCTTGGCGCCGGTCATGATGTCCCCGCCCGCGAAGTTCGGGTTCCACCCGGCGAAGTCGGCCGGACCGGTCACCCGCATGCCGACGATCCGCTCGCGGAAGCCCGGCGCGAACCGTTCGATCTGGCCGATCAGGGCAGCCGTCGCGTCGCCGGCGTACCCGTGGGGGACGTGGGCGTACGCCCACACGGGGTGGGTGTCGCCCACCGAACGTCCCGGGTCGGCGAGGTACTGCTGCCCGACGAGGACGAACGGCCGCTCGGGCAGCCGCCCGCGGGCCACGTCGCGTTCGGCCGCGACGACCTCCGCCGACGTGCCGCCCACGTGGACGGTGCCGGCGCGGCGGGCCGCCTCGGCCGTCCACGGCACGCCGCCGGCGACGGCGAAGTCCACCTTGTACGCCCCCGGTCCGCGCCGGAACCCCCGGTAGGCGCGGGCGACCCGGGCCGGCAGCCGGTCGCCGAGGATGCCGGCGACCTGGCCGGGGTCGAGGTCGAACAGGGTCACGTCGGCCGGCGGCAGGTCGGCCGCGTGCCGGACGCGTACGCCGGTCTCGATCCGCCCGCCGTGCTGCGTGAGGCAGGCCGCGAGGGCCTGCGCGATGGCGCGGGAGCCGCCCTCGGCGACGGCCCAGCCGTGCCGGTGCCCGGCGGTGAGGATGCCCAGCCCGATCGCGGAACTCAACGGCCGGGTCAGCGGCGTGAACGCGTGCGCGGCGACGCCCGACCACAGCGCGCGGGCCGCCTCGGTGCGGAACAGTCGCGCCAGCCCGGCAGCCGGCGCGAGTGCCGGCACCCCGAACCGGCTGAGCAGCAGCGGGTGCCGGGGCAGCCGCAGCAGCGGGCCGAGGATGTCCTCGGCGAGCGTGTCGTACCGGGCGGCGGGCCCGGCGAACAGCCGCCGCCAGGTGGGGCCGTCGACCCCCAGCCCGTTGGCGGTCGCGTCGACGTCGGTGTGCAGGGCGGCGGCCGTGCCGCCGTCGAGCACGTGCGCGCAGTCGAGGTCGGGCTGGCGCCACCGCAGGCCGTACGACGACAGTCGCAGGCGGGCGAAGGCCGGCGACCCGACGGCCATCGGGTGGAACGCCGAGCAGTGGTCGTGCAGCAGGCCCGGCACGATCCCCTCCCAGCTGCGGGTTCCGCCGCCCACCTCGTCGGCGGCTTCGAGCAGGGTCACCTCGATGCCCTCGACGGCGAGCAGGGCGGCGGCGGCGAGCCCGTTGGGCCCGCCGCCGACCACGACGGCTGAGGTCACGTCCGCGCCCCGGCGCTCGCGCGGGACCAGGTCACCCGCATCGGGATCGGCCCGTTGGGCAGCCACGGCTGCTCGGCGACCGCGTCGGCGACCCGCCAGGTGCCGCGTTCGACGACGCCGGTCGCGACGTCGATCAGCTTGTACTCCTGGGTCTGCTTGTGGATCGGCTGGGACTCGACCCACGCGACGAGGAATTCGCCGGGGGCGAACCGGCAGCGCTTCTGGATCGCGTTGAGCAGGTCCTCGTCGTGCAGGTGCCCGTCGCCGAAGTTGAAGCCGATGATGGAGTTGCAGGCGAACTCGGCCTCCCGCACGGTCCACCGGTCGAGGTCCGGGATGTGCCGCAGCAGCAGGGAGAACAGCCCCCGGCCCTGGCTGTGCATGGTGCGCCAGGCGATGGTCTGCTGCATGGTGATCTCGGCGATCGGCTGCGGGTAGCCCATCGCCTGCAACTGGTCGACCTGGTTGCGGGCGGCCCGGGGAAGCTGGTCCAGTTTCGCCTCGGCACCGGGGGCGAAGGCCCACGTGGCCGACGCCCAGTTGCCGGCGTACTGGCGCATGGAGGGCAGGAACGAGACCAGGTCGGGCCGCAGGTTGCCCAGGACCGGGAAGAACAGCAGGCCGGCGCAGATCGCCAGCAGCAGCGCGACGGAGGACATGTCACCCACACCGTATCCCGACTGCGCCGGGTAGCCGGCGAACAGGAAGATCGTGGTGTACGCGAACTGCAGGTTCCACTCCTGCGGTACCGCGAGGGCGAAGGCGCCGATGATGAACAGGTGGAAGATCACCATCAGGCCCACGGCGAGCAGGGTGAGGGTCCGGTTGGTGGAGAACAGCAGCACCACGGGGGTGACCAGCTCGACGACGGTGCCGCCGACGTGCGCCATCAGCGTGGCGACCTTCGACGGCCGCAGGTCGTTCGGGAAGTCGCGGTAGTGGGCGCGCTTGATCGCCCGCAACGGGATCGACGGGCTGTTGGACAGCATCGGGCCGACCACGTTGGTGAAGTGCCGGCCGATCTTCGACACGCCCGCGCCCATCCAGACGACGACGATGAGCAGCTTCAGGGCCACGATCATGTCGACGAAGCCGAGGGTGCCGAAGAAGACGAGCGCGGGCCCGTACTGTTCGCCCCGGGCCGCCAGGAAGATCGTCTTGTCGCGTAGGCCGCAGAGTACGAGCAGCGCGACGGCGACCAGGCACAGCCTGGGGTCCACCAGGCCGGCGGCGTCGCCCGGCAGGGCCATGAGGGCGGCGAGCACGCCGAGCAGGCCGAGGTACAGGGCGACGTCGAGCACGGTGCGGGTGTCGCCGTTGGTGCCGGGCACCGCCTTCCACGGGCGCAGCCGGATCGTGCCGGGGCGGGCCCAGTACAGGATGCCGCCGGTCATCGGCTTGAACTTGCCGGCGAGGGGACCCCACGAGCCGGCGAGGCCGACGGCCTCCAGCAGCATGGTCCAGACGACGGCCTTCTGGTAGATGATCGGTTCCTGCCACCAGTCGCCGACGTGCCAGACCGGGCCGAGGTCGCTGGTCCAGGTCGCGATCGTGGCGCCGGCGACGAGCCAGAGCAGGGTCATCTTGACCAGGTAGATGGTGTGGATCATCTTCGGGGTGCCGAAGCCGTACTCGACCCAGTGCAGCGCGAGGGCCTTCGTGCGTTCCATGAGCGGCTTGTCGAGGAAGGTGGCGGGGTCGACGGGTGGGAAGTTGCCGGTCTTGAAGCCCATGTCACGTCCTTCGCGAGGGTGTGCGGTGCCGCTCCGCCGACCGTTGGGGCGGCGAGCGGGCGAGAGAGTGGGGGATCAGGCCGCCGGTTGCAGCGCCCTACGCAGGGCCGGCTTGTCGATCTTGCCGACGGGGTTCTTGGGCAGCGTCGCGATCAGGTCGATGCGGGTGGGGATCTTCATCCGGGCCAGGGACGCGGCGCAGTGGTCCCGCAGTTGTCCGACCGTGACGGTGGAGTCGGCCCGCAGCGCGACGAAGGCGACGGGCACCTCGCCGTAGATCGGGTCGGGGGCGCCCACCACGGCCGCCTCCAGCACGTCCGGGTGTGCGTAGAGCGCGTTCTCGATCTCCTTGGGGTAGATGTTCTCGCCACCCCGGATGATCATGTCCTTGATCCGGTCGACGAGGACCAGGTAGCCGTCGGCGTCGAAGCGGCCCACGTCGCCGGTGCGCAGCCAGCCGTCGACGATCGTGTGCGCGGTGTCCTGCGGGCGGTTCAGGTAGCCGCGCATGACGTTGGGGCCGCAGACGACGACCTCCCCGACGCCGTCGTGGCCGATCGTGCCGTCCGCATGCCGCAGCGCCACCTGCTGGCCGGGCAGGGGAAGCCCGACGGTGCCGGGCTTGCGGGTGCCGTGGACCGGGTTCAGCGTGGACGCGCAGGTGCCCTCGGACAGCCCGTACCCCTCCACGATCGGCACGCCGTACCGCCGCTCGAAGGCCCCGATCAGCTCGGCCGGCATCGGTGCGGCGCCGCAGACGACCCGCCGCAGCGACGAGGTGTCCGGTGCCTCGCCGGCCGGCAGGTTCGCGAGCATCGCGTAGATCGCCGGCACCGCCGAGAAGTACGTCGGGCGTACCCGCCGCACCTCGCCGAAGAACGTCTCCGCGCGGAACCGACTCGCGATCGTGGTCCGGCCGCCGGCCAGCAGCGGGGACAGCACACTGACCGTGATTCCGTTGACGTGGAACAACGGCAGTACGAGCAGGCTGTGGTCGTCCGCGCCGAGCCCCAGACCGTTGATGATCATGTGGCACATCGCCGCGACGTTGGCGTGGTCGAGCATGACGCCCTTGGGGCGGCCGGTGGTGCCGCTGGTGTAGATGACCAGCGCGAGGCTGTCCGGCCGGGCCATCGGCCGGGTCGTTCCCGCCGCCGGTGCGAGCGCGGGCGGTGTGGTGAGCGCGGGCGGTGTGGTGAGCGCGGCGACGTCCAGCGTGGCCCCGGGGGTGGCGGCGGGATCGGCGACGACGACCTTGGCGGCGCTGTCCGCGATCTGGTATGCGGCCTCGACCGGGGTGAGGGCCGGATTGACCGGCGTGACGCACGCGCCGAGGTGCCACGCGGCGAACAGCGTGATCACGAGTTCGACCCGGTTGGGCAGGACCACGGCGACCATGTCGCCCGGCCCGACGCCGTGCGCGGCGAGGGTGGCGGCCGCGGTGGTGACCGCGTCGTGGAAGCCGGCGTTGTCCAGCGACCGGGTGTCGTCCGCGACGCAGGGGCCGGACGGTTCGCGTGCCGCGCGCCGCGCGGGCAGATCCCAGATTTCCATCGCGTTGCTCCCGGGTTTCGTGAGTTACAGCGAGGATCCGTGTGTTGGTGTGATCTGCGCCATGGTTTCCTGCTACGAAGTCGGCGGGGGTGACTGTGCTGGCGGACCAAGTCCAGGACGCGGACGGACGAGTACGCTCAGTGACCGTGATCATCGAGGAGTTGGTCGCGGAGGCGGCGCGCCGCATCGAGGCCCGCCTGCCGTCGCTCGTGCCCGAGATGACCGACCACTTCATCGAGGCCATCCCGGAGTTCCGGCACGACGACGCGGTGCAGCGGCTGATGGTCGCCAGCACGACCGCCAACCTCGAGGCGATCGTCGCGCTGCTCGCGCACAAGATCCCCGAGGAGAGCATCACGGTGCCGCCGGCCGCCGCCGAGTACGCGCGCCGCTTCGCCCAGCACGGGCTGTCCCTGGAGGCGCTGCTGCGCGCGTACCGGATCGGGCACAACCGGTTCGTCCGCTGGGGCGTGGCCGCGCTCGCCGAGGTGGCCGCGCTCCCCGGGGCAGACACCGGCCCGGGCGAACTCGCCGTGGCCACCGACCGCCTCGTGCTGCGCACCGACGTGTACATCGACCGGGTCGCCGAGTCGCTGGTCGAGATCTACGAGTCCGAGCGGCGGCGCTGGGACGGCCGCACCGACGCCGCGCGCACGGCCCAACTGCGGATCGTGCTGGACAACGAGTCGCTGAGCACCCGCTCGGCGCAGGACCTCATCGGGGTGGCGCTGGGCGACTGGCACGTGGCCGCCGTCGGTTGGGTCGACGCCGACGCGGCCGACCCGGCCGCCTGCCTGGCCTCGGCGAGGCGGATGCTCGCCGAGTGCCTGGGGCCGTCGGTGGTGACCGTGGCGGTGGACGACGCGACGCTGTGGGCCTGGGCGACCTCGCGCAGGCGGGCGCCGGTCGACGTCGGCGCGTTGAGCGGCCGGCTGGTCCACGCCGCCGGGGTGCGGATCACCCTCGGCGCGCCCGCGCCCGGACTGGCCGGCTTCCGGCAGAGCCACCGGGAGGCGCTGCGCGCCCGCGCGGTGGTGCAGGCCGCGCCCCAGGCGCATCAGCAGATCGTCCGGTTCGACGACGTGGCCGTGGCGGCACTGCTCACCGACCACCCGACGGTGCTGCGGGTGTGGGTGCGGCGCGTGCTCGGAGACCTCGCCGAGGACAGCGAGGGCACGGCCCGGCTGCGGCAGACCGTACGTGCGCTGCTGGCCTGCGGGGGCAGTTACACGGCGGCGGCCGCGTTGCTGCACGTACACAAGAACACCGTCCACTACCGGGTGCAGCGCGCCGAGGAACTGCGCGGCCAGCCCATCTCCGAGGGACGCATCGACATGGAGGTGGCGCTGCTCGCGTGCGAGATGCTGGGCCCCCGGGTGCTGTCCGCGCGGTGATGGCACGGCCGGCCTGGCCGGGTAAGACCGGTTTCGACCGGTGTCGGTGGCGGCCCGTAGACTCCGCGGATGACCTCCCCCACCGACACGCTTGCCGAGACCCCGCTGGCGGTGCTCCGGCGGGTCTTCGGCTACGACGCCTTCCGGGGCGAGCAGCAGGAGATCATCGACCACGTGGTCGGCGGCGGCGACGCCCTGGTCCTGATGCCGACCGGCGGCGGCAAGTCGCTGTGCTACCAGATCCCCGCTCTGGTGCGCGACGGCGTCGCGGTGGTCGTCTCCCCGCTGATCGCCCTCATGCAGGACCAGGTGGACGCGCTCACCGCCGTCGGGGTGCGGGCCGGCTTCCTCAACTCCACCCTCGACCCCGACGCCCGCCGCCTCGTGGAGGCGCAGTTCGTCGCCGGCGAGTTGGACCTGCTCTACCTCGCCCCCGAGGCGCTGGGCAGCGGGGGCACGCTGCGGCTGCTGGAGCGCGGCCGGATCGCGCTGTTCGCCATCGACGAGGCGCACTGCGTGGCCCAGTGGGGCCACGACTTCCGCCCCGACTATCTCGCGCTGTCGATGCTGCACGAGCGCTGGCCCGCCGTGCCCCGCATCGCGCTCACCGCCACGGCCACCGCCGCCACGGCCACCGAGATCGCCACCCGGCTCAACCTCACCGACGCCCGGCACTTCGTGGCCAGCTTCGACCGGCCCAACATCCAGTACCGGATCGCGCCGAAGCGGGAGCCCCGCAGGCAGCTGCTCGACCTGATCCGCACCGAGCACCCCGGCGACGCCGGCATCGTCTACTGCCTCTCCCGCGCCTCCGTCGACAAGACCGCCGAGTTCCTCGTCGCCAACGGCGTCGCCGCGCTGCCCTACCACGCGGGGCTCGACGCGGCCACCCGCGCCACCCACCAGAAGCG
The DNA here is from genome assembly GCF_042670805.1 of Micromonospora sp. NPDC057141. Classification (NCBI taxonomy): domain Bacteria; kingdom Bacillati; phylum Actinomycetota; class Actinomycetes; order Micromonosporales; family Micromonosporaceae; genus Micromonospora; species Micromonospora sp. NPDC057141. Next base: position 27,741 of record NZ_JBHUVA010000058.1, read on the forward strand.
GTTCCTGCGCGAAGACGGCCTGGTCATGGTCGCCACCATCGCCTTCGGCATGGGCATCGACAAGCCCGACGTGCGGTTCGTCGCCCACCTCGACCTGCCCCGCTCCGTGGAGGGCTACTACCAGGAGACCGGCCGCGCCGGCCGCGACGGTCAACCGTCGACGGCCTGGCTGGCGTACGGGTTGCAGGACGTGGTGCAGCAGCGCAAGATGATCGACTCCTCGGAGGGCGACGCGGCGCACCGGCGGGTGCTCGCCGCCCACCTCGACGCCATGCTCGCCCTCTGCGAGACCGTCGAGTGCCGCCGGGTGCGGCTGCTGAGCTACTTCGGCCAGGACGGCGGCGGGCCGTGCGGCAACTGCGACACCTGCCTGGAGCCGCCCGAGTCGTGGGACGGCACGATCGCCGCCCAGAAGCTGCTGTCGACGGTGCTGCGGCTGCACCGCGAACGCAACCAGAAGTTCGGCGCGGGCCAGTGCATCGACATCCTGCTCGGCCGGCGCACCGAGAAGGTCGTCCAGCACCGCCACGACACGCTCACCGTGTTCGGCATCGGCGAGGAGCTGAGCGAGGCCGAGTGGCGGGGCGTCGTGCGGCAGCTGCTCGCTCAGGGCCTGCTCGCCGTCGAGGGTGACTACGGCACCCTCGTGCTCACCGACGCCAGCGCCGAGGTGCTGGGCCGCCGCCGGCCGGTGCCGATGCGTCGTGAGACCGTCCGGCCACCGAAGACGCGGGCGGCGGCGAAGTCCCGCCCCGGTGCGGCGGCCGTCGTCGAGCTGCCCGCCGAGGCCGAGCCCGTGTTCGAGCGGCTGCGCGCCTGGCGGGCGGCCACCGCCAAGGAGCAGGGCGTCCCCGCGTACGTGGTGTTCCACGACGCGACGCTGCGCCAGATCGCCGCCGACCCGCCGTCGACGCTGGACGAGCTGGCCCGGGTCAACGGCGTCGGCGAGGCCAAGCTCGCCCGCTACGGCGAGCAACTCCTCGCCGCACTGGGGTAAGGAAGGGCACCTCGTTAACGCATTCTGTAGAGCAGGGGCCCCTTCTTAACGCCTCCGGCTGGGGGTTCTGCCGTCGGCAGATCCGCTGGCGGTGAACACCGTCGCGGCCGGGGCCCCGCCCGGGGCCGCGACGATCTGGAATGCTCTGCCCATGCCTGCCTACCCGTGCACCTTCGCCGACCAGGTCGTCGCACAGCCGGCCCGTGCCCAGTTCGAGGCGTTCATCGACGAGCATCGCAGCGCGCTCAATCGCTGCCTGGACGGGCTGACCGAGGAGCAGGCACGCCGGTCGTTGGTGGCCTCACGTACCACGCTGCTGGGCCTGGTGAAGCACGCGACCTTCGTCGAGAAGGTCTGGTTCGACGAGGCCGTCACGTGCCGGTCGCGCGTCGAGCTCGGCCTCCCTGCCGCCTCGGAAGACTCGTTCCTTCTCGACGACGACGACACGATCGCCAGCATCCAGCAGGCGCACCGCGAAGCCTGCGACGCGGCCCGCCGCGCGACGGCGTCCCTGGGCCTGGACGACATCCTGCAGGGCAACCGGCGGGGCCCGCTTCCGCTGCGGTGGGTGTATCTCCACGTGCTGCGCGAACTCGCCCAGCACTGCGGGCACGCCGACATCCTCCGGGAGCAGATCCTCAACGACTAGTGCGCGGAGGTCCGCGGAGCCTGTGACGGTGTGCGGGGGACGCGCAGCGCGCGCCCCGGCGGCGGCTGGGTCTCGCCTCCGCCGGCAGGGCGGGAATCGGAGATCTTGGACAGTTACCGTTACTGGAGTGACGGAACTGTCCAAGATTCACGGCATCGACCCTCGTGGCCGGTGGCTAGGTCGTCGCTTGCGCAGGAGCCGGAATGCGCAGCGCCCCCGGCACCCGGCCGGGGGCGCTGCCCGCGACGTGTCAGGCGACGGGGCCGATCGCCTTCGCCAGGCCGACGAAGCCCTGCCACTGGGTGGGGCTGAAGGCGAACGTGCCGCCGTCGCGGTCCCTCGTGTCACAAACGAGGGCGACACCGGGAAGGTTGTCGGCGACCTCCACGCAGCCGCCGTTGCCGCCGCTTCTCGTGTTCTTGCGCCAACGCGCACCGGTCGTGTCCGTCCCGTCACCCTACGGCGGGGTGTGTCGTCACCGCCTGGCCGGGGCACTTCTGCGCGGGCGTCGGGACGGGCCGGAGCCGCCGGAGATCGTCAAGAGGTTCCTGTGGTTCCTGCCGGTCGGCGACGCCGAGGCCCGCGCGATCGTCCTGCGGATTCGCTGATGGCCCGCCCGCACCTGCCGATGCGCCCCGCCTGGCTGTGCCGGTCCTGCGCCGCGCCCTGGCCGTGCCAGCCGGCCCGCCTCGCGCTGACGATCGAGCTCGAGGGGCATTCGGTCGCGCTGGCGTTCTGCCCGGCCTCGTCGATGTGCGAGGCGATGGACGACACCCTACGCCTGGGCGGCCTGCCTGACCCGGCGGCGCGGATCGTGCCTCTGACCCACCCGGAGAAGAACACGACAGCCCTTCCCCGCGCCCCGGCGCCCTCGTCTCACGCGTTGACTACCGGCAGGTCCAGCACCTCGTCGACGCTGCGGCGGGGGGTCGGCGAGCCCGGCTGGCCGTACCCGACGCGCATCACCATCTGCGGGGTGCCGAACCGGCCCAGGGACAGCCGCAGCGCCTCCCGTGCCCCCGGCACCTCGATCGGCTGGGACATCATCGACACGCCCAGCCCGGCGTCGGTGGCGGTGAGCAGCACCCGTTGCAGGGCCTGCCCGGCCACGACCTGGTCGGTGGTGGTGTTGCCGGCCGTGCCGAGCACCGCCACCAGGGGCTCCGGCTCGAAGTCCCGCCCCGGCGCCCGGCTGTGCCCACCGAAGCCCCGGCTGGGCAGCAGGTCCTGCGGCTCGCCCAGCGGGCCCCCGGCGGCGGCCGGTACCCCGTCCGGGGCGGGCGCGTTGCGCACCCACTCGGCCAGCTCGGCCCGGTAGGCGGGGTCGCGCTCCAGCACCCGGTTGGCGCTGCGGGCGACCTCGGCGAACGCGTTGACCGCGCTCACCCCGATCACCAGCTCCAGCCAGCCCTGCTCGGCGCGGGCCGCCTCGCCGAGCCGCCACCGGGCGTCGGCGGGCACCGGGTCGGGCCAGAACGGGGCCCGGTTGCTGAACCGGCGCGGGATGGCGCCGTACAGGACCTGCTCGGCCGGGGTGGGCCGGCGCGGCATGTCCGGGGTCAGCCGGGCCAGCACGTCGGGCTCCGCCGGGTACGGGCGTAGCCGCACCGTCGCCGGGGTGCCGGCCACGGCCAGCGACAGCCGCAGGTTGAACAGGGCCGCCCCGCAGGCGATCCGGGCGCCCCAGCCGCTCGGGTCGGTCGCCGGCAGCCGGCGCTCGCGGTCCAGCAGCAACTCGATGCCGCCGTCGCGCAGCCGGAACCGCCACGGCTGGCTGTTGTGCAGCGACGGGGCCCGCACGGCGTCGGCGGTGGCGGCCCTGAGCTGCTCGACGGTGAAACCGGTCTCCATCATGATCCTCCCGTGGCAGTCGTGCCGCCCCCGTCTGGTTCCCTTCCACGGTGCGTGACCAGGGCGGTCGCCGGGCAGGGCCGGACGTCCCGTCTGCCCCGGGACCCCCAGCCCATCGCCACGCGGGGGCGGTAGGGACCTTCGGCCCGTGCGGGCGCCCAGCCCGAGGGGTAGAAACGAGGGATGATCCGGGTGTTCCTGCTCGACGACCACGAGGTCGTCCGTCGTGGCCTTGCCGACCTGCTCACCAGCAGCGGCGACATTGAGGTGGTGGGGGAGTCGGGCTCCGCCCAGGAGGCGGCCCGCCGCATCCCCGCCCTGCGGCCCGACGTGGCGATCCTCGACGCCCGGCTGCCCGACGGCAACGGCATCGACGTGTGTCGGGACATCCGCGCCGTCGACTCGTCGATCAAGGGCCTGATCCTCACCTCGTACGAGGACGACGAGGCGCTGTTCGCGGCCATCATGGCCGGCGCGTCGGGCTACGTGCTCAAGCAGATCCGCGGCACCGACCTGGTCGACGCGGTGCGCCGGGTCGCCGCCGGCCAGTCCCTGCTCGACCCGGCGATCACCACCCGGGTGCTGGAGCGCATCCGCAGCGGCGTGGAGCAGCCCCGCGAGCTGAAGACCCTCACCGAGCAGGAGCGGCGCATCCTGGAGTACGTCGCCGAGGGGCTGACCAACCGGGAGATCGCCGGCAAGATGTTCCTCGCTGAGAAGACCGTGAAGAACTACGTCTCCAGCGTGCTGGCCAAGCTGGGCCTGGAACGGCGCACCCAGGCGGCCGTCCTGGCCACCCGCCTCCTCGGCAAGGCCCACTGACCGGCCGCCGAGCCAGTCGTGCCGCCGAGCCAGTCGTGCCGTCGGGTCAGTCGTCGCGCAGCGGGGCCGTCCAGCGCAGCTCGGTGCCGTGGGGGGTCGCCGGGCGTACCTCGAACTCGCCGCCGTGGCGCTCGGCGCGTTCGCGCAGGTTCACCAGGCCGCCCCGCGCGGCGGCCGGGTCACAGCCCCTGCCGTTGTCGGCGACCGTGACCGTGACCCAGCCACCCTCGACCCGCACCCCCACCGCGACCCGGCTGGCCTCGGCGTGGCGTACCGCGTTGGACAGCGCCTCGCGCAGCACGGCCGTGAGGTCGGGGCGGACCGGCTCGGGCACGGCGCTGTCGATCGGGCCGGTCAGCTCCAGCGACGGCCGGAAGCCCAGCGATCCGGCGGCCACGTCGACCGCCTCGCGGATCTCGGTGCGCAGCGCCGCGCTCATCGGGGTACGCAGCTCGAAGATCGTGCGGCGGATGTCCCGGATCGTGGCGTCGAGGTCGTCGACGGCCGCGTTGATCCGCTTGGCCACCTCGGGCCGGGCGTTCATCGCGCCGCTCTGCAACTGCAGGCCGGTGGCGAACAGCCGCTGGATCACCACGTCGTGCAGGTCCCGGGCGATGCGCTCGCGGTCCTCCAGGACCACCAGCAGCTCCCGCTCCTCCTGCCCCCGGGCCCGCTCCATGGCCAGCGCGGCCTGCCCGGCGAAGCTGCCGAGCAGGGCGACGTCGTCGTCGGTCGCGCCGCCCCGGTCCGGCTCGTAGGCGATCACCAGCACGCCGTGCAGCGTGTCGGCGGCGGCCAGCGGGGAGACCACCGCCGGCCCGGCGGTCACCGGCGTCGGCCAGGGAGCGGCCTCGGCCAGGTTCTCCACCAGCGTGTGCCGCCGCTCGGTGACCGACCCGGCGAAGCTGGTCTCGCCCGCCGGCAGCATCGCACCCACCAGCCCCTCGGCCGGCTCGTCGGCGCCGTCGACCACCTCGACGGTGAACTGGCCGGCGTCCTCGTCGTAGAGCAGCACCACGGCCAGCTCCGCCTCGGCGATCTCCCGGGCCCGCCGGGCCACCAGGGTCAGCGCGTCGGTGCGCCGCACCTCGCCCAGCAGCACCGAGGTGATCTCGGCGGTGGCGGCCAACCAGCGCTCCCGGCGGTGGGCCAGCGCATACAGCCGGGCGTTCTCGATCGCCACGCCGGCCGCGGCGGCCAACGCCACCACGATCTCCTCGTCGTCCTCGGTGAACTCGGCCGCGCCCTGCTTCTCGGCCAGGTAGAGGTTGCCGAAGACCTGGTCGCGGATGCGCACCGGCACCCCCAGGAAGCTGTGCATCGGCGGGTGGTGCGGCGGGAAGCCGAACGACCTCGGATGCTTGGTGATGTCGGGCATCCGCATGGCGCGGGGCTCGTCGATCAGCAGGCCGAGCACGCCCCGCCCGTGCGGCAGGTCGCCGATCTTCGCGTGCAGCGCCGGGTCGATGCCGTGAGTGATGAAGTCGTGCAGCAGCCGGTCGGGGCCGATCACCCCGAGCGCGCCGTACTTCGCGCCGACCAGCTCACACGCCGACTGCACGATCCGTTGCAGGGTGCTGTGCAGGTCCAGGTCGGTGCCGATGCCGACCACCGCGTCGAGCAGCGCCCGTAGCCGCTCCCGGCTGGTGACCACCTCGCCGACCCGGTCCAGCATCTCCTGGAGCAGCTCGTCGAGCCGGACCCGGGACAGCGGGCTCAGCCCCAGCGACGGGGTGACGGGCTCATTCCTCGGGTTCGGTGCGTTCACCCGGCGATGTTATCGCCCGGTGACCGAACCGGCACAGCCCCGATCACCCGTCCCGGCCGCTTGATCACGCGCCCTGGCCGCCCACGGCGGAGGTGTCGACGACCTGCTCCGTGGGGAGCCGGGGGGTGTGCGGCGGGCCCGCGTGCGCCGGGTCCGCGATCCCCATCCGCAGCACCAGGTACGGGTAACCGAGGCCGGCGAGCACCTGCCGCAGCGTCTGCCGGGTGCCCTCCACCTCGACGACGCCCGACAGCGGCACCATCGACACGCCCAGCCGGGTCGCCGTCAGCCACCCCGCCGACAGCGCCTCGCCGGCCCGCAGCCAGCTGTCCGGCTCGTCCTCGTCGCCGTAGAGCACCCCGTACGCCGCCGCCCGGTCGTGGCCCGGCCCGACCGGCAGGGTGCCCGGCCGGCCGAAGTCCCGGCCCGGCACGGTGGTCTGCTGCGACTGCTCGGGCAGCACCTCCGGCGGCAGGCCCGTGCCGGTGCCCACCCGGCTCGTCCAGTAGTCCAGCTCCTCGCGCAGCTGCGAATCCTCCGCCTCCACCGAGCCGGCGTGCGAGGCCGCGGCGGCCAGGTCCATCACCTGGTCGGAGTTGAGCACCTGAAGCTGTGCGCCCTCGGCGGCGACCGCAGCGGCGATGTCGCCGAGCGCGGCCGTCGGCACCGGCTCGTCGCTGACCGGGCGCCGGTCGGTGTGCCGCACCTGCATGCACTGCACCACGTGCATGGCGTCGGGGTCGGCCTCGACGCGCTTGAGGTCGGTGAGCCGCGCCAGCAGCTCCGCGTCGCCCGGGTCGGGCAGCCGCTCGACCACGAACGCCCAGCCCTCGGCGGCGAGGGCCACCCGGGCGTGGTGCAGCGCCGCGCCGCAGCTCAGCGCCAGCAGCCGGCCCTCCGGGTCGGTGGCGGCGAGCTGGCGGTCCCGCACCACGCGCAGCTCCAGCGCGTCGGGCAGCACCCGCCAGCGCCACGGCTGGGTGTTGTGCACCGAGGGCGCGTGGCCGGCCGTCGCGGCGGCCTCCGCGAGCGCGGTGGTCAGCGGGCGGTCCGTCGCCGGCGTCTCGTGGCTCATCGTCACGACCTTTCGTCTCAGCCCATCGTGCCCCACCGCACGGTGCCCCGGGCGGGGTTGCCGCTCCATCCTGCGGCACAGGCTCCCCGCCCGCACGGTACGCAGGTCCCGTACCGCCCGGGCAGTTCGCCTCCGCCGATCATGACAGGCCGAGGGGATGATTCGGTCGTTGGCCTCCTCGTCGACTCCGCCCGTTGAGAGGATCCGCAGGTGGGCACCGAGGCGCGGGAGTGCGTACCGGAGCGGCCGGTGGGGCGGCGCTGGACGCACGCGCTCCAGTGGGCGCCGCTGGCCGCGCTGACGCTGGCCGTGCTGGCCGGGGCGGGGCTGTGGCTCGCCGGCCTGCGCACCGTGGCGGACTGGCTCTGGGCGGCGACGACCGTGGCCGCGCTGGCCCCGGCGGCCTGGTCCATGCTGCGCCGGCTGTGGCGGCGGCAGTTCGGGGTGGACGTCATCGCCGTCCTCGCGCTGGCCGGCGCGCTCGTCGTCGGGGAGTACCTGGCGGGCGCGGTGATCGCGCTGATGCTGGCCACCGGCCGGGCGCTGGAGGCGTACGCCCAGCGCAGGGCGACCCGCGACCTGCGCGCCCTGCTGGAACGGGCCCCGCGCACGGCGCGGCGGCGGATCCCCGGCGGCGGCATCGAGACGGTCCCGCTGGACCGGGTCGCGGCCGGCGACCGGCTGGTGGTCGGCCCCGGCGACGTGGTGCCGGTCGACGGGACCGTCGAGGAGGCCGCCACCCTCGACGAGTCGGTGGTCACCGGCGAGTCCCGGCTGGTGCAGCGGGCGGCCGGCGAGCAGGTGGCCAGCGGCGTGGCCAACGCCGGGGCCGGGTTCGGGCTGCGGGCGACGAAGAGCGCGGCGGCCAGCACGTACGCGGGAATCGTCCGGCTCGCCGAGGAGGCCACCGCGCGCAAGGCCCCGATGGTCCGCCTCGCCGACCGGTACGCGGCGGCGTTCGTGCCGTTCACCCTGGCCCTGGCCGGGCTGGGCTGGTGGCTCTCCGGCGAGTTCGTGCGGGCCGTGGCGGTGCTGGTGGTGGCCACCCCCTGCCCGCTGCTGCTGGCCACCCCCATCGCGATCGTCTCCGGGCTGTCCCGGGTGGCCCGGCGCGGGGTGCTGGTCCGCGACGGCGGCTCGCTGGAGCTGCTGGGCCGGGCCCGCACCCTGCTGGTCGACAAGACCGGCACGCTCACCGCCGGCCGGCCCCGGGCCGCCGAGACGGTGGTCGCCCCCGGCGGCGACCGGGACGAGGTGCTGCGGCTGGCCGCCTCCGTGGAGCAGCTCTCCCCGCACGTGCTCGCCGCCGCCCTGGTCCGGCAGGCCCGGGAGCGGGGCCTGCGGTTGGCCGACCCGACCGACGTCACCGAGGAACCGGGGCGCGGGGTCACCGGCCGGGTCGACGGGCGGCTGGTCCGGGTCGGCCAGCTCGGCGGGGAGCCGCCGCAGTGGGCGGCCCGGGCCGCCGAGCGCGCCGAGCTGGCCGGCCGGTCCGTCGTCTGGGTCAGCGACGAGCGGGCGCCGCTCGGGGCGATCCTGCTGGAGGACCCGGTCCGCCCCGACGCCCGCCGGACCGTCCGGCGGCTGCGCGAGGCCGGCCTGACCCGGCTGATCATGGTCACCGGCGACCGGCCCGCCACCGCCGACCAGGTCGCGCAGGCCGTCGGAGTCGACGACGTGCTGGCCCGGTGCACGCCGCAGGAGAAGACCGCCCGGGTCCGCGAGGAGTCCCGCCGGGCCGTCACCGTGATGGTCGGCGACGGCGTGAACGACGCCCCCGCGCTGGCCGAGGCGCACGTCGGGGTGGCGATGGGGGCCACCGGGGCGACCGCCTCCGCCGACGTCGCCGACGCGGTGCTCACCGTGGACCGGCTCGACCGGCTCGCCGACGCCGTGGAGATCGCCCGGCACGCCCGCCGCATCGCCACCCAGAGCGCCGTCGCCGGGATGGCGCTGGCCGTGGCGGCGATGCTGGTCGCGGCGGCCGGGAAGCTGCCGCCGGTGGCCGGGGCGTTCCTCCAGGAGGGCATCGACGTCGTGGTGATCCTCAACGCGCTGCGGGCCCTCGGCGGCGGGCTGCGCCGCCGGGACGTCCCGCCGGACACCCGGGAACTGCTCGACCGGTACGCCGGCGAGCACGCCGCGATCCGCGACGTGCTCGCCGCCCTGCGCGACACCGCCGACCTGGTCGCCACCGCACCGGACTCGCCGGACTGCCTGCCCGCCCTGCGCGAGGTGCACCGGCGGCTCACCGGGCGGGTGCTGCCGCACGAGGCCGCCGAGGAACGGCAGCTCTACCCGGCGCTGGCCAGGCCGCTGGGCAGCGCCGAGGCGACCTCGACGATGAGCCGTGGGCACGTGGAGATCCGTCAGCTGGTCGACCGGATCGGCGGGCACCTCGCCCAGGCCGGCGCGGGGCCGCTGCGCGGCGACCAGGTCACCGACCTGCTCGCCGCGCTGTACGGCCTCGACGCCGTCCTGCGCCTGCACCTGGCCCAGGAGGAAGAGGACTACTTCTCCCTCCCCGACTGAGCTGCGCTCAGCGTTCGCGGACCACCGCCACCGGGCAGTGGGCGTGGTGGAGGAGCTGCTGGCCGACCGAGCCGAGCAGCATTCCGCGTAGCCCGCCCCGGCCCCGGCTGCCGACCACCACGAGCTGGGCGTCCCGGCTCGCCTCGACCAGCGCGCCGGCCGGACGGCCGGTCACCACGTCCACGGTCACCGCGACGTCCGGGAACGTCTCCCGCCACCGGGCCAGCGGCTCGTCCAGCGCCGCCCGTTCCGCCGCCGCCGCGTCGTCGGCGCTCAGGCCCCGGTCGGCCGACGGCTCCCAGGCCCGCACCACGTGCAGGGGCACGCCCCGCTGGGCGGCCCGCTCGACGGCGAACCCGAGGGCCAGCAGGGAGGTCTCCGACCCGTCGACCCCCGCCACCACCCGGCCCGTACGCCCGGCGGGGGTGTCGCCGTCGCGGACCACCACCACCGGGCAGTGCGCGTGGGCGGTCACCGACACGGCGGTGGAGCCGGCGAGCAGGCCGCCGAACCCGCCGTGACCGCGGCTGCCGAGCACCAGCAGGCCCGCCTCGGCGGAGCGTTCCTCCAGCACCAGCGCCGGCGGCCCGTCGAACACCTCCCCGTGCACGGTCACCGTGGGCCGCGCGGCGGCGGCGTCGGCGGCGGCCTTGGCGACCAGCTCCTCGACCTGCCGGCGGGCGGTCTCGTCGGGCCAGATCCCGGGGGCCACGCCGGGGCCGACCCAGCCGGCCACGGTCACCCACTCGAAGACGTACGCCAGGCGGACCGGCCGGCCGCTGTGCTCCGCCTCGTCGAGCGCCCAGTCGAGCGCGACCGTGGCGTCGGCGGAACCGTCGTAGCCGACGAGGATCTCCTTGCCGCTCATTCTCCGCTCCTCAGCTCGGTGTCGGTCTCCCGGATCCACCGCCACTCGACCACCCGGGGGTCGTCGGAGCCGTACCGCCGGGTGTGGTCGCGGCAGGCCTGGCGGGCGTCCACCATCTCCTGGCGGAGGTGGGCGGCGCGCGCGGCCAGCCCCGGCACCCGGTCGATCACGTCGATGACCAGGTGGAACCGGTCCAGGTCGTTGAGCATCACCATGTCGAACGGCGTGGTGGTGGTGCCCTCCTCCTTGTACCCGCGCACGTGCAGGTTGTCGTGGTTGGCGCGCCGGTAGGTGAGCCGGTGGATCAGCCACGGGTAGCCGTGGTAGGCGAAGATGATCGGCTTGTCGCGGGTGAAGATGGTGTCGAACTCGTTGTCCGGCAGGCCGTGCGGGTGCTCCGACGGCGGCTGGAGCCGCATCAGGTCGACCACGTTGACCACCCGCACCTTCAGCTCGGGCAGCCGCTGGCGCAGCAGGTCGGCGGCGGCCAGGGTCTCCAGCGTCGGCACGTCCCCGGCGCAGCCGAGCACCACGTCCGGCTCCTCGCCGTCGTCGGTGCTGGCCCAGTCCCAGATGCCCAGGCCGCGCCGGCAGTGCTGGATGGCCTCGTCCATGGTCAGCCAGTTCGGGGCGGGCTGCTTGCCGGCCACCACCACGTTGATGTAGTGCCGGCTGCGCAGGCAGTGGTCCATGGTGGAGAGCAGGGTGTTGGCGTCCGGCGGCAGGTAGACCCGGACCACCTCGGCCTTCTTGTTGACCACGTGGTCGATGAAGCCTGGGTCCTGGTGCGAGAAGCCGTTGTGGTCCTGCCGCCACACGTGGCTGGAGAGCAGGTAGTTCAGCGACGCCACCGGCTCCCGCCACGGGATGGCCCGGGTCACCTTCAGCCACTTGGCGTGCTGGTTGACCATCGAGTCGACGATGTGGATGAACGCCTCGTAGCTGGTGAAGATGCCGTGCCGGCCGGTCAGCAGGTAGCCCTCCAGCCAGCCCTGGCACAGGTGCTCCGACAGCACCTCCATGACCCGGCCGTCGGGGGAGAGATGGTCGTCGCCGTCGACCCGGCCGGCGACGAACGCCCGGTCGGTGACCTCGAAGGCCGCGCCGAGCCGGTTGGAGGCGACCTCGTCGGGGCCGAAGAGGCGGAACGTGTGCGGGTTGGCGGTGATGATGTCGCGGACCCACGCGCCGAGCACGCCGGTCGCGCCGACCGCCGGCTCGCCGGGCTGCTTGACGTCGACGGCGTACCGGCGGAAGTCGGGCAGCTCCAGGTCGCGCAGCACCCGCCCGCCGTTGGCGACCGGGTTGGCGCTCATCCGCAGGTCGCCCTTCGGCGGCAGCGCCGCCAGCTCGGCGACGGGCGCGCCGGTCGGGTCGAACAGCTCCTCCGGCCGGTAGCTGCGCAGCCAGCGCTCCAGCTCCGCCAGGTGCTCCGGGTTGTCGCGCACCTCGGCGATGGGCACCTGGTGGGCGCGGTACGTGCCCTCCACCTGCTTGCCGTCGACGACCGCCGGGCCGGTCCAGCCCTTCGGCGTACGCAGGATGATCATCGGCCAGCGGGGGCGCTCGACGGGGCCGCCGGAGCGGGCCTTGCGCTGGATTTCGGCGATCTCGTCGACCGCCCGGTCGAGGGTGGCGGCGAGGGTCCGGTGCACCGTGGCCGGGTCGTCGCCCGCGACGACGTACGGCTGGTAGCCGAAGCCGCGCATCATGTCCAGCAGGTCGTCGGTGGGGATGCGGTCCAGCACCGTCGGGTTGGCGATCTTGTAACCGTTGAGGTGCAGGATCGGCAGCACCGCCCCGTCACGGGCCGGGTTGAGGAAGACGTTGGACAGCCAGCTCCCGGCCAGCGGGCCGGTCTCGGCCTCCCCGTCGCCGATGACGCAGGCGACCAGCAGGTCGGGGTTGTCGAACGCCGCGCCGTAGGCGTGGCTCAGCGCGTACCCCAGCTCGCCGCCCTCGTGGATCGAACCCGGCACCTCCGGTGCGACGTGGCTCGGGATGCCGCCGGGGAAGGAGAACTGGCGGAACAGCCGCTGCATGCCGGTCTCGTCGCGGCCCACCGAGTGGTACAGCTCGCTGTAGGTGCCCTCCAGCCAGGTGTTGGCCACCAGGGCGGGGCCGCCGTGACCGGGGCCGGTGATGAAGATCGCCGGCAGCTTCCGGTTGACGATGACCCGGTTGAGGTGGGTGTAGAGCAGGTTGAGGCCCGGGCTGGTGCCCCAGTGGCCCAGCAGACGGGGCTTGACGTGCTCGGGCCGCAGCGGTTCACGCAGCAGCGGGTTGTCCAGCAGGTAGATCTGCCCGACGGTCAGGTAGTTCGCGGCACGCCAGTAGGCGTCCAGCCGGCGCAGCTCGTCTTCGGTCAGGGGGCTGTGCAGGTCTACAGCGGTGTCCATGCTGCGTGAGCCTCTCGCGGATCGGGGACGTTCGCATCCGGGGCGCCGGGTTCTCCCGGTCACGTCCAGCTTCGTCGGGCCGGCGGGAATCGATCAGGGCCGTTGGTCCCGGTACGGGAGGACGTCATCCCCCGCCCGGTGCGGTGGAAACCAGTCCACGCACGACGATGACCGGGGCGGGGGAGTGGTAGAGCAGCGACTGGCTGACCGCGCCGAGCATCCCGCGCAGCGGTTCGTCGCCCCGGGCGGCGACCACGGTCAGCTGCGCGGAGCGGGACTGCTCGACCATGACGCGGCCGGGGTCGCCGCCGACGACGTGGCACTCGGCCGACACCTCCGGGTGCCGCCGCCCGTACCGGTCCACCAGCTCGGCCAGCTCGGCGTGCGGGTCGCGCGGGTCGCGCCGGTCGGGGCCGCCCGGCGGGCGGGCGGCGGCGTCGGGTGCCCGGTCCTTGGGCGGTGGCTCGGTGACCCGGACGGCGAGCAGCCGGGCCGACCGGCGGGCGGCGCAGCCGAAAGCGAACGCCAACGCCGTACGGGAGCTGGCCGAACCGTCGACGCCGACGAGGACGGGGCCCTGCGGTGGCGGCTCGGGGCGGACCACCAGCACCGGGCAGCCGGCGCGGGCGGCGACCTGCACCGCCGGTGCGTCGGCGGGAATGCACGCGCCGCAGCGCGACATCCCGCCGTCGCCGATGACGACGAGGAACGCCGACTCGGAGCGGCGGACCAGCACCGCGACCGGCGCGCCCTCGACGATCTCGCCGCTGACCGGGACCGCCGGATCCTCCTCGCCCGCCGCTGCAGCGGCCCGTTCGAGCAGCTTCTCGGCCTCGGCGCGGGGGCCGACCACCGACGGGGCCTCCAGCGCCGCCGACCAGTTGAAGGCGTGCAGCAGGCTGAGCGGGCGGCGGTGGCCGGCGGCCTCCCGCGCGGCCAGCCGGGCGACCTGCAGGGCGGTCTGCGGCGAGCCGAGCGCGGCCACCACCGGCGCGTCGGCGGGTGGGGTCATCCGGCCTCACCTCCCCCGGCAGCCGCGCACGGCGGGTTCGATCCCTGCGACCGAGCGTAATCGCCGGCGGTCCGCCTCGGGGTCGGTATCGCGCCGGGCCGCCCCGCTGGATGGGGCCGGGGACTCCGCGCAGTTCGTCAACTGCGGCAGCGGCCGGCAGCACCGATCCCCGGGTCGGCCTGCACGCCGTGCGTGCCCTGCGTCGGCTCCTCGAACGGCTGGAGGTGGTCCAGGTGGACAACGCCCGACGCCAGGGCCGGTCCTGGCAGGAGATCGCCGACGCGTTGGAGGTCAGCCGGCAGGTTCACCGACCGCGCCCGCGAGGTGGTCAGGCGGGCCGACCACGAGGCGCGGGCCCGCGCGGCGCGAGATCGGCATCGACCTGGCCCCGATCGTCGCCCGGATCGAGGAGTCCTTCGGCCCTGACGCGCTGCGTGCGGCCGCCCCCGCCCCGCGCCATGATCTAGCTCTGTCGCGGTGTTGCGGCAGTGGGTGCAGAGCAAAGGGGGGCGCGGGAGGTCAGGCGGGGTCAACGGGACGTGACGAAGAGTGGGGATCGGTCGGTCCTCCGGAACCAGCGGCGCAGTCCTCACGGAACGCCCGGACCGGATTGCTGCACACTGGCACCGTGGAGGCTGAGCAGGACACGCGTTCGACGCAGGACACGCGTTCGACCGGGCACGTCGGCGGCGGGTTGCGCTCCGCCGTGGTGGTCAACCCCGTGAAGGTCGCCGAGGTCGACGAGCTGCGCGAGACGGTCGACGGCTCGCTCACCGCGGCCGGCTGGCCGGCACCGCTGTGGTTCGAGACCACCCCGGAGGACCCGGGCCGGGGCCAGACCGAGAAGGCCGTCGCCGCCGGGGTCGACGTCGTCTTCGCCTGCGGTGGCGACGGCACCGTGATGTCCTGCGTCAGCGCCCTGATCGGCACCGACGTGGCCCTCGCCGTCCTGCCCCAGGGCACCGGCAACCTGCTCGCCGCCAACCTCGGCCTCTCCACCGACCTGGCCGCCGGGCTGGAGGTGGCCGTCGAGCAAGGCCGCCGGCAGCTCGACGTCGGCGCGGTCGAGGACGCCTACTTCACCGTCATGGCCGGGATGGGCTTCGACGCCCAGATGCTCGACGCCACCTCGGAGACGACCAAGGCCCGCATCGGCTGGCCGGCGTACGTGATGGGCGCCGCCCGGCACCTGCGCGACCGGCCCATGCGGGTCACCATCCGCATCGACGACCGGCCGCCGCTGCGCCGCCGCGCCCGCTCGGTGCTGGTGGCCAACGTCGGCCGCCTCCAGGGCGGTGTCACCCTGCTCACCGACGCCGAACCGGACGACGGCTGGCTCGACGTCGCGGTGCTCACCCCGCGTACCCTGCGCCACTGGCTGGCCATGGGCTGGGCGCTGGTGCGCCGCCGGGGCAGCGTCCCCCGGTTGGAGGTCTACCGCGCCCGCCGGGTGGAGGTCACCAGCAACCGGGCCCAGCCGCGCGAGCTCGACGGGGACCTCATCGCACCGGGCCGGCGGCTGGCGGCCGAGATCCGCCCCCGCGCCCTCTGGCTCTGCGTGCCGCAGCCGCAGGAGGAGGCGATGCGGATCGGCGTGCCCGAGCCGGCCCAGCCGGACCTGTGGCAGCCCGGCGGCACCCCCGGCGCGCCACCTCCCGGTGTACGGGGCGGCCGGATCGGGTAAACCCGGCTGATGCTGGTGCGCTTCCGGTGGAGCCCGCTCCAGCACGCCGACCACGAGGCCGCCCGGTGGTTCAACGGGCTCGTCGCCCCGCACCACTGGGGTCGGCGGGCTGATCCTCGACCCGTCGCTGAGGACCCTGGTGGGCCGGCTCCGCGCTCGCCCCCGGCGACGACGGGCCGACCGCGCCGACGCGGCACAGCGGCGGCGCGGAGTTTCTCCGTCGTCGTGCGCGGCGGCGAGACCGAGTACGCCTCCGACCACTACCCGGTGCTCGCCGATGCACCGCTGGCTACTCAGCCCGCTGGGCCGGGCCTTGCACGCCTGGGTGCTGCGCCCGCTGGGCTGGGTGTTCCGGACGCTGGTCCGGCCCGTGGCGCGCCTGCTGGTGCCGCTGGTACGCCTGGCGGCTCGCCGGGCGCATCCTGCGCGCCCTGTACGGGCTGCTGCTGCGCCCCCTCGGTCGCGCCCTGCGCTGGGCCTGGCGGGCCACGGTCACCCCGGTGCGATTGGCTTCACTCTGTGTGATTCTTCAGCGGCAGCACCGAAGTTCCCCCGCGCCCTAATGAGTTCTGGGAGTTGGTCGGTGGGTGCGGCAGACTCCTGATGGGTAGCCGCCGGCGGATGAGCACTTGTTGCGCCTGGACTCGGAGTCC